>CAYIHQ010000037.1:0-10493 GCA_964362905.1 uncultured Ignavibacteriaceae bacterium | reverse complement strand
GCCATCGGCGCGTCCTTTGGGGGGGCACTGGGCATCACAACGACTTCCGGCCCGGGCATCGCGCTCAAGACCGAGGCGATCGGACTGGCGGTCATGGTCGAGCTCCCCCTGGTCATCGTCAACGTGCAGCGCGGCGGACCGAGCACCGGCTTGCCGACGAAGACCGAACAAGCAGACCTGTTGCAGGCGCTCTACGGTCGGAACGGTGAAGCTTCTGTTCCCATCATTGCCGCGGCCACGCCGGGCGACTGTTTCTATGCCGCCTTCGAGGCATCGCGGATCGCGCTGAAGTACATGACGCCCGTCATTCTCCTCACCGACGGCTACCTTGCGAACGGGTCGGAGCCGTGGATGATCCCCAGCATGGGATCGCTGCAGGATATCGCGGTGAAGTTCCACACGGAGAAGGAGGGGTTTCTGCCATATCTTCGGGACGAGCAGACCCTCTCACGACCCTGGGCCATTCCCGGCACCCCCGGACTGGAGCATCGCATCGGCGGTTTGGAGAAGGCGCACCTCACGGGCAACGTCAGCTACGATCCCATGAACCACGAGTTCATGGTGAAGCTGCGGACAGAGAAGATCGAACGCATCGTCAACGATATTCCCCTCGCCGAAGTGGAAGGCGCCCCGTCGGGCGACGTCCTCGTCGTTGGGTGGGGCGGCACGTACGGCGCCATCAAATCGGCCGTCATAAAGATGCGGGGTAAGGGCCATAAGGTGTCCCAGCTGCATCTGCGCCACCTGAACCCGATGCCGAAAAACGTCGGCGACATCCTCAAAAATTTCCAACAGGTCCTCGTCCCTGAACTGAACCTGGGACAGCTGCTGAAGGTCCTGCGCGCCAAGTACCTCGTCCCGGCGGAAGGGCTCGACAAGATCCAGGGCCTTCCGTTTCGCTCGGTCGAGATCGAGACGAAGATCGAAGAACTTCT
Source organism: uncultured Ignavibacteriaceae bacterium (assembly GCA_964362905.1). Taxonomy (GTDB): domain Bacteria; phylum Bacteroidota; class Ignavibacteria; order UBA10030; family UBA10030; genus 2-02-FULL-55-14. Next base: position 9,558 of record CAYIHQ010000037.1, on the reverse strand, counting down.
GAAAGGCGGGAAGTAACCCATGACCACACTCGTCAACGATTTGCTCTCATCCTCTGCGTCGTTTGAGGCGCCGAAGTACTCCTCGAAGGACTTCTCCAGCAATCAGGATGTCCGGTGGTGCCCGGGCTGCGGTGACTACTCCATCCTGGCGCAGACACAACGGATCATGCCGGATCTGGGCATTCCGCGCCACAAAATGGTCTTCGTATCCGGCATCGGCTGTTCCAGCCGGTTCCCATACTACATGGAGACCTACGGATTTCACGGGATCCATGGAAGGGCCACGGCGATCGCTTCCGGGCTCAAAGTTGCGCGGCCGGACCTCATGGTCTGGGTCGTCACCGGTGACGGGGACGGCATGTCGATCGGCGGCAATCACTTTATCCACCTGCTGCGCCGCAACATTGACGTGAAGGTCATGCTGTTCAACAACCAGATCTACGGCCTGACGAAGGGACAGTACTCGCCGACCTCGGAACAGGGCAAGGTCACCAAATCGACCCCGCAAGGATCGGTCGACTATCCGTTCAACCCCGCATCGCTCGCCCTCGGTGCCAGCGCCACGTTCGTTGCCCGGACCCTCGACCGCGACCCGAAACACATGCAGGCGGTCCTGAAGCGCGCCGCGGAACACAAGGGCACGTCGTTCGTCGAGATCTACCAAAACTGCAACGTCTTCAACGACGGAGCGTTCTTCCAGTTCACCGAGAAGGATACGAAGGACGACAACGTGGTCTTCATCGAACACGGCAAGCCGTTGGTATTCGGCAAAGAGAAGGACAAGGGCATCAAGCTGGAGGGTTTCACACCCACCGTCGTGTCGCTGAAGGACGGGAATCACTCGGTGAACGACCTGCTCGTCCACAATGAGCGGGATACCACCCTCTCCTTTATCCTGGCGGACATGACCTACAAGACGCACCTGCCCCGCCCCATCGGCATCTTCCTTTCCATCGAACGGCCGACATATGAGGACATGCTGACGGCCCAGATCGACGGTGCCAAGGCGAAGCGCGGCGAAGGGGATATGGACAAGCTCCTGAACTCCGGCGAAACGTGGGTCATCAACTGACCGACCGGGACCTGTAACGGAAGGTGTGGCCTCCATCGGGGGTCACACCTTTTTCGTTCACACGCCGACCATGCCCTTGACCTCGACTCAGATCGACCAGTTCCGCGAAATCATCCGCGCCGGTACGTCCTTCGTCCTGACGACCCACGTGAATCCCGACGGGGACGGGCTCGGGAGCCAGGTGGCACTTGCCGCCTTTCTTCAACAACGGGGAGTCGCCGCCCACATCATCAACCACGATGCGGTTCCTCCTCCCTATCGCTTCCTGGACCCGGCCGGGTCGTTGATCGGGCGCTACGATCCAGCCGTCCACGATCCGCTCCTTCGCTCGGCGGCGTGCATCCTCATTGTCGACACGAACCACACGAGTCGGCTCGGGCGGCTCGAGACGGCGGTGAACGCCAGCTCCGCACGCACGGTGATCATCGACCACCATCCCGACCCCGGAACGTTTGCGTCACTGACTCTCGTCGACATCGATGCCTCCTCCACGGGACAGATCGTCTATCGACTCCTGGACGCACTCGGAGGACTCCCCGTATCGGGGCATGTCGCGAACGCCCTGTACACAGCGGTCATGACGGACACGGGGTCGTTCCGCTTCCCCAAGACCGACTCCGCCGTGCACCGGATGGTGGCCGACCTGATCGACATGGGCGCCGACCCGGTTTCGACATACCAACACGTCTACGAGGAGGGCCCGGCGAAACGTCTGCAATTGTTGGGGGAGGCGCTGTCCGGATTGCGCATGGCGCACGAGGGGCGCGTCTGTACTCTCACCGTCACGCGGGAGATGTTTCATCGCACCCAGACATCGGAGATCGATACCGACGCGTTCGTCCCCATCACGCTGACCGTGGGCGGAGTACAGATCGGCCTGATGTTCACTGAGTTGGAAGACTGCATCAAGATCAATTTTCGTTCCAAGGGCGACATACCGGCGAACGAACTGGCGCGATTGTTCGGGGGCAACGGTCATCGCAACGCTGCCGGAGCCCGCGTTCGGGGCACCTCGCTTGAACACCTCTGCGCGGATGTCGTCTCACGATCGCGCACATTCCTCCATTGACCAGAGTCCTCATGCGCACTTCTTTTGAGGTTTCCCAACCCGCAACGGTACGAACCGACCTTCTGGTTCTTTTCGTACACAAGGACGCCGACCGATACCGACGGGAGATGGCGACCGCCCGATCCTTCGGACGCTCCGCCGTGGCCCACCTCCTTTCGACCGGCGACTTCTCCGCCAAGGAAGGGGAGACCGCGCTGATCCACACCGGGACCGCACGGGCACCGCGATTGCTCCTCGTCGGCCTTGGCACTCATCGGGCGGTGACCCTGGAGCGCTACCGTCGCGCGGCAGCAAGTGCCGCGAAAGAGGCGCGGCGGCGCAAGGCGAAGGACATCGCGTTCGTCGTCCCCGATCTCCGCGGGCGCGCCGAGGACGGCTTGGTGGCATTTCTTGAAGGAGCTCTCCTCGGCCTCTATCGTTTCGACAAATACAAGAAACCACCTGAGAACGGAAAGCACGCCGTGGAGCACGTGCGTTTGATCAGCCCCCGGTCCGCGCTCCGCGCCGCCGGACAGCGAGCGGTGGCACGTGCCGAAGCAATCGTGGCAGGAACGGTCCTCGCGCGGGACCTTGCCAACGGACCCGGGAACGAGATCTACCCGGAAACGCTCGCCCAAGCGGCCGTCGAAGTTGGTAATCGCCATGGATTCACCGTCAAGGTCCTGGACGATGTCGAGATCCGGGAGCTCGACATGGGGGGAGTCCTGGCCGTCAACCGCGGAAGCGACCGCGAGCCGCGATTCATCATCATGGAGTACGGACCTGCGACAAAAGCCCCGGTCGTGCTCGTCGGGAAAGGCGTGACATTCGACACCGGTGGGATCTCCATCAAGCCGTCCGCGGGGATGGCTGAGATGAAAATGGACATGTCCGGAGCGGCGGCGGTCATCGGCACATTCGAGGCGGTCGCACGTCTGCGTCTCCCCGTGCGACTCGTCGGACTCATCCCGGCCGTCGAGAATATGCCCGGCGGTTCCGCGTTGCGGCCGGGCGATATCATCCGCCACCTGAACGGCAAGACATCCGAAGTCGACAACACCGACGCTGAAGGACGGCTCATCCTTGCTGACGCGCTCGCTTATGCTGAACGATTCAAGCCGGCCGCCGTGATCGACCTGGCGACGCTTACGGGAGCCGTCGTGGTGGCTTTGGGGCATGTGGTCACCGGTATGATGGGGAACGACCGCGAGCTGATGCGCCGCCTCACCCAAGCCGGTGAAGCGACGTATGAACGCGTCTGGGAGCTTCCGTTGTTCGACGAGTACGAACGCCTGATCAAGAGCGACGTCGCCGATGTCAAGAACGTCGGGGGCCGTTGGGCGGGTGCGATCACGGCGGGATGGTTCCTCAAGAAGCACATCGGCAAGTATCGGTGGGTCCACCTGGATATCGCCGGCACCGCGATCCTCGAGGAGAACGGCGACTATACTCCCCGTGGCGGCTCCGGCGTCGGCGTCCGGCTTCTTACGGAGTTCCTCCGCCGCTGGCGCTGAGTCGACGCCCACGTGTGCCGGTTCGTTCGTCTTGCTGATGAGGACATGATTGACGAGATTGCTCTCATGACGCTCCGCCCATCCTTCCTTCCATCCCTCCGGTCCGCGCTCCGTTCCATTCGCAAGAGCGGGACCAGTCCTCTTCGAACGGCGCTGTGGTTCTCAGCCGTGCTGGTAGCGGTGGCCGGCGCCCAACGCGAACCCGATGCTGATGGACTCCGCGGACCCGACGGCCCGGTCACCTACGAAGCCATTCTGCTGCCGGGTCCTTCGCCGGACACGCTTGCCGTCGACATCCACTACCGCATCGAGCAATCGTTTTTTGTCTTCCTCCGCACTCCACAAGGACGAGTTGTCGCGCAGGGAGAACTGTTGGTGGAGCTTGCCGGCAAGAACGGATCAGCGACGGCGAGGGAGGTGCGTCCGATCCAGATCGAGCGAGCGACAGAACCGGCAACGGGCGAGGAACTCCCCGCCTTGCAGGACCGCATTCGATTTTTCCTTCCTCCAGGAACGTACACCATCGTCGTGGAAGTGAAGGCCTTCGAGTCCGAACGGCGGTTTTTGGAGCGCCGACGGACCCTCGAGATCGAACCCGTGACCGGCCCGGCGCTGCTCCTGAAACCCCTCGTCGGATTCCGGGAACCTGCCACCGGCGATGTCATTCCGTTCAATCGCGGCGGCGGCTGTGTCTTCGGCTCGTCCGGCGGAATGGTCATTCACTTTCGGCCGCATTCCGCATCGCCGCAGATACTTTCCTGGCGGCTGACGGGCCGGGCATCGGAGGGCGGTTCGGACAAGGTTGACATCCGCGGCGCCGACACCGTATTGATGCGTCGGACGCTGGCGTACGTGGGCTCGGGTGACAGGCTCGCGTATCGACCGGAATCTTCGCCGGACACGGCGTGGGGGTCTGCGTTTCTCCCTCTCCCGATCGAGCAGCTCGAACCTGGCGCCTACACCATTGATGCCGTCCTTGCGGACGGCAGCGCTCGCGTCGCACGCACCTATCGGCTTTCGGTGACATGGCCGCGCAGGCCTCTGTCTCTCACCCAATTCGACATTGCCGTCGACGCCCTGCGCCACATCGCCGACCCGGCGGAGATCGACGACATGGTCGGGTTCTTTGCCGATGGCGGCGACGAACGGTTTCAGGACTTCTGGCGCCGTCGCGACCCAGATTCGACGACCGCCTACAACCCGGCCATGGAGGAATACTATCGTCGCGTGGACGATGCGGTCCGCCGCTTCTCCACCCGAGGAGGAGCCGACGGATACAAGACGGACCGCGGCCGGATCCTCATCCTGTTCGGCGCTCCGACAACGAGCCAACGCATCTTTCGTCCGAACACCGGGCCACGGGAGATCTGGGTGTACGAGCATTTGAAAAAGCGATTCATCTTCACCGACCCGTCCCGCACGGGCGAGTACATTCTGTCGCAGACGGAAGACCTGTGAAACCCACGATCGCCATCACGATCGGTGACTTCAACGGGATCGGACCGGAGGTGGCCCTGCGTGCGGCATCGGACCCCTCCGTCCGCAGGATGTGCACGCCTGTTCTCATCGGACCGCTCGACGTGTTTCGGTATGCAGCGCCGTTGCTTCGGAAGAAGGTCGTCGTAGCGAAAACGGCGATCCCGACACGACCGGGTGCAACCCTGGGCGTCGTAGACGTGGGAGACGCCATCGCCGCCGACGTCACCTACGGAACTCCGACCAAGGCCTCGGGGCGATCCGCAGGCATCGCCATCGAACGAGCAGTGGAATTGTGCGTGAGCGGCAAGGTAGATGCGATGGTCACTGCCCCTGCTTCCAAGGAGGCGCTCCATCTGGCCGGATACAACTTCCCCGGCCAAACCGAGATGGTGACGCTCTTCAGCCATTCACAGAAGGTCGTGATGATGCTGGTTTCGCGGGTCCTGCGAGTGGGACTGGTCACGGTCCATACGCCGCTCGGATCCGTGCCAAGCCAGGTCACCCGCGACAAGATCCTCGAGAAGCTCCAGTTGATGCACGGGGCGCTCCAGCGTGATTTTCGCGTGAAGCGCCCAACAATCGCCCTCTTGGGTTTGAATCCCCATGCGGGAGAAAACGGACACATCGGCCAGGAGGAAACGACCACCATCGTGCCGGCGATGGAAGCCGCCCGCTCGGAAGGCATCGAGTGTTCCGGTCCCTTTCCCGCAGATGCCTTCTTTGGCACCAAGCGCTATCGTGCCTTTGACGCCGTCCTGGCCATGTACCACGACCAGGGCCTGATCCCGCTCAAGTTGCTCTCCTTCGGCAGCGCCGTCAACGTCTCTGCGGGGTTGCCCATCGTCCGGACGTCGCCCGACCACGGCACCGCGTATGACATCGCGGGACGCGGAAAGGCCGATCCTGCCAGCACCGTCGAAGCTGTGCGTGTGGCCATAGCCATGGCCCGCGCCCGCGCAGGTACACGCCGATGATCGACCTGACGGATGTTTTCGTTTCCTTCGACGGACAGGACGTCCTGACGAACCTGAGCTTTTCCATGAAGCGCGGCGAGTTCGTTTACCTTGTGGGCCAGACGGGGGCGGGAAAGAGCTCGCTCATGCGATTGCTCTACTTCGACATCATCCCATCTACGGGGCGGGTCCGCGTCGCTGGATACGACAGCACGAGCATCACGCCAAAAGAGATCCCCCACCTCCGGCGACGTCTCGGCATCGTGTTTCAGGATTTCAAACTGCTCGATGACCGATCGGTGTACGACAACGTGGCGTTTGCGCTCCACGTGACGAAGGCCCGCCGGTCCGATCTCAAGAAGAAGGTCTTGCAGGTCCTCGCGGAGGTCGGGCTCAGCCACAAACGCAATCAGATGCCGCATGAATTGTCCGGCGGCGAGCAGCAACGGGTGGTCATTGCCAGGGCGCTCGTGAATGAGCCGGCGATCCTCATCGCGGACGAGCCCACAGGAAACCTCGACCCTGCCTCCTCCGCCGAGATCATGGAGTTGCTGACGAAGATCAACATGCGGGGAACGGCCGTTCTCATGGCCACACACAACTATGACCTTGTGAAGAAATATCCTGCACGGGTGGTCCAGCTCAAGGACGGCCGCCTGCAGGAAGTCGACATGAAGGCACCCCGGAAGCGATAATACTGTTCACCGTGTCCGTACGCACGAAGGCCGGAGCTCTCGCTTCGGCCTTTTTTCTTTGTCGTGGTCGCCTCCTTACGGTTGAACGATCAACGCACCTGCTCCACCCGGCGCACTTGATTATACTCCAGCAGCAGCGCCCGCTCGATACCCGCCCGAAGCGTCATCCGCGACATCGGGCAGTCCAGACACGACCCCGTCAGTCGCACCTCCACAATACCCTCTTCCGTCACCCGCACCAATTCGACGCTTCCGCCGTCCAGTTCGAGGAACGGGCGGATCCTGTCCAGAGTCCGATTGACGTCCTGTGAGGTCGGCATGCCCATTGCGCCCTCAGGCCGTGGGCCCCAGCAGGATCTCGAGCCTCGGCACCTGCGGACCGCTCACATTACGGATGCTCACCTGCGCGGCCAATTGCCGGGCGATATCACGAATGACCATCGACCGGGGCGACGATGGCTCCCCGTGGACGATCGGATGGCCGGCATCACCGCCCACCCGGATCTTTGTGTCGAGAGGGATCTCTCCGAGAAACGGAACACTGAGTTGGTCGGCCGTCCTCTTGCCGCCACCGTTATCGAAGATGTTCTCCCGCTCTCCGCAGTGGGAGCAGATGTAGTACGACATGTTTTCAATGATCCCGAGGACCGGAACATTCACCTTGTTGAACATGACGAGTCCCTTTCGGGCATCGGCCAGCGCGACATCTTGCGGCGTGGTGACGATGACGGCGCCCGTGAGAGGGATCGTCTGGACGACCGTGAGCTGGATGTCGCCCGTGCCCGGCGGGAGGTCGAACACGAGGTAGTCGAGGTCGCCCCATTCCACATCCCCCATGAACTGCTTCACCGCACCGCTCGCCATCGGGCCGCGCCAGATGACGGCCTGCATCGGGTCCACCAAAAACCCGATCGACATCACTTTGACACCAAATTTTTCCAGGGGATACAGCTTGTTCTGAGAGACTTTGGGCCTTTCATTGATCCCGAACATCAATGGGATCGAGGGTCCATAGATGTCGGCGTCCACGAGCCCGACCTTCGCACCATCCATGGCGAGCGACACGGCAAGGTTCACCGCAACCGTTGATTTGCCGACTCCCCCTTTGCCGCTCGCGATCGCAATGGTGTTCTTTACGCCCGGCAGGATGGCTTCCTTCTGGGTGTTCACGTGGGTCGTTACGCTGGAGGACAATCGGACATCCACTTTGCCCACACCCTGGATGCCGGTCCTGATCGCCCGCTCGCAATCGACCACGAATTGGTCTCGCACGGGACATGACGGGGTGGTCAGGACGAGGTCAAACGACACATCCGAACCCTTGATGGAGAGATTCTGAACGAAGCCTAGGGTGACGATGTCCCGATTCAGGTCGGGGTCTCGCACCGCTTTCAGGCATGTAAGGATGTTCTCTTGGTTCAACGGAAGCATGGGAGGTCCTTTGACAACGGAATGGTTGTGATAGACGTTCAACGACCCGACAGCGCGTGACGTTCCCTTCTACGGAAGGGATCTTCCCGTCAAACGCTTGAGCGCCTCCAGATACAGTCCGGCGGTCCTGAAGATGATCTCTTCCGGAAGCCGCGGCGGGGGAGGTTGCCGGTTGAAATGGATGGAATTGAGATAGTCGCGGACGAATTGTTTGTCGAAGCTGTCCTGTCCACGTCCGGGCTGATATCGGTCCTTCGGCCAGAATCGGGACGAATCCGGTGTAAGAAGCTCGTCGATCAGGATGACCCGTCCATCGTCGTCCAGACCGAATTCCATCTTCGTGTCGGCGATGATGATCCCCTTCTCCTCTGCCTCGCGCGCCGCCCGGTGGTAGATGGCGATGGCGTAGGTCCTGATCTGCTCTGCGACCGCGGCGCCGACGGACTCGACCACGCGATCGAAGGAAATATTCTCGTCGTGGCGCCCCTGGATCTCTTTTGTCGCCGGCGTAAAGATCGGCTCGGGCAGACGGTCCGATTCGAGAAGACCCTTCGGCAACGTGATCCCGCAGATGCGGCCCGTGGCCTGGTATTCCTGCCATCCGGACCCCGAGAGATACCCGCGCACGACGCACTCGACGGGGAGGGGTTTCGTCTTGCGCACAAACATCGTCCGGTCCTCCATCGCCCTCCAGTGCGGCTTGCAGGCCGCCGGAAAGTCGTAGACGATCGTCGAGAGAAGATGATTGGGCACGATGTCCGTCATCCGGGCGAACCAATGCTCGGAGATCAGCGTGAGGACCTTCCCCTTGAACGGGATCCCCTCTTTCATAATGACATCATACGCCGACAATCGGTCCGTGGCCACGATCAACAGTTTGCCGTCCACCTCATAGATGTCGCGGACCTTGCCGCTGTGCAGATACGTGAGTCCGGTGAATGATGTGGATGTAACGACGGGGATGTTGCGATCGATACTCATGATGACATCCGTTGCTGTTCAGGGATCAAGGGAACACGTTGCGCTGAGCGCATGACGCAATCGCCGGAGATACTCCGTCCGCGGAATGGCCGTCGCACCAAACCGCTCCAGATGCGGGGTCAGGAATTGGATATCGAGCAGCTGAAAACCACGTTCCCGCATCCTGCTCACTAGAGTGACAAGCGCGACGGTGGAGGCGTCGCGATCAAGGCTGAACATCGATTCTCCGAAGAACGCGCCCCCCAACGCCACACCATAGAGCCCTCCCACCAATCGGTCGTCGCGCCAGCATTCGACGCAGTGCGCCGTTCCGGCAAGGTGCAGCGACTCATAGGCCCGGATGATCGACGGTGAAATCCACGTCTCCGGGCGGGACGCGCATCCT
>CAYIHQ010000036.1:0-10531 GCA_964362905.1 uncultured Ignavibacteriaceae bacterium | reverse complement strand
GGCCGTGCGGAATTTCTCACGCGAGATCAAGTACATTCGTGAGGGTTTCCAGCTCCCGCTCTCGCTGCGCATCGGCCTGTCCATGAACATGCTCGACCTGTTCGACGTCCCGGCATCCTCGCAGGCGCTGGTGATGGCTGTCGACGCTGAGCATCCGCGGGACTATTCGGAACAGGTCCGCGTTGGATTCGAATACACGTTCTCCGAGATGGTCTCTGTCCGCGCGGGCTATGTGACGCCGGCTGACGGCCAGGCATTCTCGTACGGCCTCGGCGTCCGACAGGATCTCGCCGGGGTCAAACTAGCGGTCGACTATTCCTATACGCCGTTCGAGGTGTTCGACGGCGTCTCCCGGCTCTCCCTGCGGTTCGGGTTCTGACGCCGTTCACCCTCATTGCAAAGGCCTACCATGAAGAGCACGTCTATGAACCGAGTGCTGCCGGTCGGCGGAGTCCTGCTGCTGGCCCTCCTGTCCTGCACCGAAAATCCCGAGTTGCCGACGCTGTACGATCCCTCGGTCGGCGACGGCCCGGTACCGACCATCACATCGATGACTCCCGCGACAGAAGCGTTCGCGGGGATCGATACGGTGACCATCACGGGGACGAATTTCTCCACAGTGGCGTCGGAGAACATCGTTTATTTCAACTCGACCAAGGCGAGCATTTATAGTTCCACGGCCACGTCCATCATGTTCAAGGCGCCCAACCTCGTCCTGGACAGCATCCAGGTCCGGGTCGCACGCTACAAGACGGAGCGGATGAGCAACGGGGTCACATACAAGCTGAACAATGCCTACGCACTGAGCCCGAAACTTGCCACCGGCGAGCAAGTGTGGGCGGCGGCGACAGATGCGGCGGGCAACCTCTATGCATCCATGACGTCGGGCAACGTCGGCATCGGCGTGAAAAAATTCCCAGCCGACGGGTCGGCGCGCGTCGACTATGCTCTCACCCCCGGCGTGACCAAGCTCACAGGCATGAAGATGGGGCCGCTGGGCGAGCTGTATGCCGCGCGGAACCTGACGGTGATCCTCAAGATACCGGCAGGCGGAGGCAGTTCGACGAACTGGCTGGTGGGAGGCGGATTGGGGAAGGTATTTGACCTCGATTTCGATGTGAACAAGAACATCTGGGCCGGCGGCGACAATGCCAATGTCTACAGGGTCCGCCCCGACAAGAACGTCAAGGCGTTTGCATTTGACGCGAATGTTCGGTCGGTCCGCGTGTACGACGGATATGCCTATTTCGCGGCAAAAACGCGGCCCGACGGACAGGAGCGGGTCATGCGCCGCCGCATCGTCTCTGCGGATAGTTTGGATGTGACCGAGGAGTACTTTAACTTCTCAACGTCGTCGATGTACGCCAACGGCCAGAGCATCTATGCCATCACATTCTCCGCTGACGGGTACCTGTACGTCGGGACGGATGCCCCCAACCCGATTATCGTCGTCCGCCCTGACCGTTCAGCTTATCAATTGTACCCGAGTGTGATGAGCCCGGCCCACCATTCGTTCGCGTGGGGTACGGGGCCAGCGTTGTACAGCCTGCGTGGAGGTGCCACGGGCGGAGTTGTCTCCACATCCACCGCGATCCTGAAGATCAATACGCTGAAACAGAGTGCTCCGTACTACGGACGGCAATAGATCGGTCGCCGTCCGCCTGCTCAGACACAACCAGCACTATCATCCACTGTTCTCATCATCCACAATCTGGGAGGTTCAACATGTTCAGAACCCTTACCATTCTTTGCGCGCTCCTGCTGCTCGCAGCGATGCCAGTCGCCGCACAGTGGCAATTCATGGGGCTCTTCCCGCCCGCCGGGCTTGCTGCAGGCGACACTCTTGAGACGGGAGCTGGCATGCACGGCCTTACCGTCACCCCGGACAATCGGGTGTGGATGCACAATTACTACTCCTACACTCGCGACTCATTGCTCGTGCCTGACTATGTCATCATGAAGGCCGCTCCGAACGCCGATCAGGACAGCATCTATGTTTCGCGCTACGTTCCGGTCCGCACGATCCACGTGTACAACGCCGACGGAACGCCGGCTCCTTTCTCGCCGATCAAGACCGTCACGCTTCCCGGCGGCAAGATCGACACCATCGGTTTCTGGCGGATGCCAGGGTACGGGGCTTATGCCGGAATCAAAGCCTACAGGCCCACAGGGATTACCGGCAAGATCGTATCGAGCCCGAACACAAACCGCGGGATGCGGTACGGGGCCGGTAAGGTGTATGTTGCAATCTACGGTCAAATCTACATGATCGACTACACCGACGGAAACACGGCGACAAAGGTTGTCGTTGACAGCCTCAACTCCGGAATTGCGCCGGGTATCGACGCCGATGGCAATTTCTACTGGAACCGCGTTGTGGCAGGCAATCAGCCCATGAAGATCTACGACAACACGGGCAACTTCATAGGCAACGCGAAAGACTCACTGACCGGATACTCGCGCACGGCCCTTGCGAAAGGCTCCACCGCCGGAGCGACTGATGTGTACTTCGCTGACTACACATCGCATCGTGTCCTGCAGCTTCACAGCGACAACGGGATCCTCGGACCCTTCAGTGTTGCGGATACCGTCCTTAAAGGCATGGATGTGGAGTCAATGGAATGGCATCCGAAGACAGGCCATCTGTGGGCCAGCGCCGGATCCTACAATGACATGCCAAACCGCTATCTTGGCACCGTTACCAGTTATTCACCGGGCGGGTGGTATGGCTACGATGTGGCGGCGAAGACGATCGAGGACAGCTTGATCTGGACATTTTTGACGCCAACTGCGGCTGGAGGAGAGAAGCCGCGCGCCATCGCATTCAGCATTGGCGGCGATACCGCATATGTAACGGTCTTTGGCGCTCCTTCGACAGTTCCAGGCGTCCGTCGGTATCGCAAGGTCGTTACGGCTGTCGAGACCATCGACAGGTCCATTCCTGATGGCTACACGCTCCAGCAGAACTTCCCGAACCCCTTCAACCCGACCACCGAGATCCAGTTCACGATGGCGAAAGAAGGCGTGGCAACCATCGTGGTGTATGACATGATGGGCCGCGAGATAGGGGTGTTGTTGCATGAGTTCGTATCTGCCGGCACGCACAAGACCACTTTCCTGGCCGAAGGCTTGCCGTCGGGCACGTATCTCTACCGCCTGTACGCGAACGGCGTCACCGTCTCCAAGAAGATGTCGCTCGTGAAGTAGAATCACCAGTTGTCGCAGTTTCGCCAAAGGCACTTCCGCATAGGAGGTGCCTTTGGTGCTTTAATGGGGGGATGGCATGATCGCACGGGAGAGCCCCCCTCGCATGTGACGGGGACCCTTGCAGACCCGCTGAGTTCTGGCTACTTTGGATCGTCAACCCACACGAGCCGCCATGCCCCTCCGAACACACATCGCCCTTGGCCTTGTCATTCTCTCATGCGACCTTGTCGCCCAGCCCCGCATCACCAGCGTGCGCACATTGGCCGCCGGAGACCATCGATGGGGGTATGCCCAATTCTCGCCCGACGGAGCTTCGATCGTCCACACGACGCTCTCGTACGACGGCATCTGGGTCCTGGACATCGCCACCGGAGCCCAGCGCCGACTGACTTCCGACGCCGGATCGGGATACAACTTCGCCCTCAGCCCGGACGGAAAGACCATCGCCTTTCGCCGCACGGTCCAGGGAAAGACGTGGCGTGAACGGAAGCAGGAAGTGGTCACGATGAACGTGGCCTCCGGGTCGACACAGGTCCTCGGCGCCGCCCGGTCGCTCTCCACCCCCACCTTCGACGGCAACAGCCCGGCATTCATCCAGGCAGGCGCCGTGTTCAACCCCGCCCCCTCCAAGAACCGCGTGACCGTTTTGGGTATCGAGTCCGGGAAGATCCAATTGCTGGTCAACGGCCAACGGAAAGCACTGGACCCCCTCGGCAACGGCAACTACATCTGGCCTTCGCTCTCGCCCGACAAGAGGTCGTTCGTGGCGTATGAGATGGACCGCGGCGCATTCATCAGCGACCTGTCCGGCAAGGTGCTGGCCAAACTCGGGGGCCTGGACGGACCGACCTGGTCCCGCGACGGCGGCTGGGTAATCGCATTCGACGAACTGAACGATGGCCACACCGTGACCGGCTCCGACCTGTTTGCCGTCAAGCCGGACGGCACCGGGAAGGTTCAGTTGACGACGACTGCCGACGTGATCGAACTGTATCCCTCCTGCTCCCCCACCGAGAACAAGATCGTCTGCCACACGCTGGACGGGAAGCTGTTGCTAATCTCCTACGAGGTCCGCCCTTGAAACCACGATTCGGCGTTCTCCTCGCTATCTCCTGTCTCCTGTCTCCTATCTCCTCATCCCAAGGACTCTCCGGGATCAAAATCTGCATCGACCCGGGCCACGGCGGATTCGGGTCGAATGACCGGCACCTGATACCGGACCCGGGAGTCGATTTCTATGAATCAGAGAGTAATTTCCGGAAGGCTCTGCACCTGAAAGGATTCCTCGAGGAACGCGGCGCAATTGTGATCCTGACACGGTACTCTAATTCCGGTGTCGTGTACGAAAACCCTATCGATCCGGAAGAACCGAGTCTGTCAGCGCGCGTTGCGACTGCGAATGCCAATAATGTCGACTGGTTCCACTCCATTCACAGTAACGCCGGAGGAGCCAACTACACTCTCATGTTGGTGCGAGAGCAAATCGTCGTCGGAGGTGATGCGGTCTATGGGCCAGGTACCGGTCAACCCGAATGGCCTCAGGCGTGGCAGATGTCTCTGCTCATGGCCCCCACCATCAGGAGCTACATGCGGACGACCGATGCCCGCGTGTTTCGAGACTGGACCTTCTATGGAGGGGCAAATGGCGGCTACACGCTGGGCGTGTTGCGCGGTTTGATCATGCCCGGCGAGCTCTCTGAGGGATCGTTCCACGACTTCACACCTGAGACACGCCGGCTGATGAACAACGACTACCGCAAGATGGAGGCGTGGGCTCTGCTGAGGAGCTTTGCAACCTACTTCGAACAGCCTCCAGAAACGCTCGGTATCGTGGCTGGAATCCTCACCAACTACGAGACCAGTCAACCCATCAACGGTGTCGTGGTCCGCCTGTCGCCGGAGGGGCGCGTGTACACCGTCGACAACTACAAGAACGGCTTCTTCATGTTCGACAGCCTCACGCCCGGGGCTCGGTGGATCCGCTTCGAAGCACCAGGTTTTCTCCCAGACTCCACGCAGGTGAATGTCACGTCTGACGGACCGCAGTTCGCAGACCGACAGTTCTTCGGCCAGGTTGCGGCAAAGGTGACCTACTCACTCCCGCGTCCGAATGATACAACGTTCTCCGTAGACGCGTCCATCGGAGTGATTTTCTCGCGGCCGATGGATACCGCAACAACGCGCGCAGCCTTCAGCCTCACGCCTTTCGTGACGGGATCGTTCTCGTGGTCCAATGCAAATAAGACCCTACTCTTCAAACCCGCGCTGCCGCTGCCGAGCGGCCAGGCATTCGTGTTGAAAGTAGATACAACGGCCACGACGCCGGTCGGGGTCAAACTGGACGCGGCCGGTCTGGGGTATCCGAATCCGTTCATTGTGAATTTCCGCACGGCCGGAACGCCGACGGACGTCCACGATGACGGCGCCGCCCCGATGGAGTACCAGGTGCTCACCAATTATCCCAATCCGTTCAATCCTGCAACAACCATCACGCTCGAACTCCCCTTCCGCACGTCCGGCTCGCTTGTCGTCTACGACGCCGCGGGTCGCGAAGTGGCACGTCTTTTGGACGGTGAGTTGGCAGCCGGCACTCGGACGATCCGGTTCGATGCCGCACATGTGCCTTCAGGCGTCTACCTGTGTGAGCTCCGCACGGCAGAATTTCGGTCGGCGATCAAGTTGATGTTGCTGAAGTAACGCTGTCTTTTGCACGAAGCACCCAGAAGGGGCTGCCCCCGACTTATGGGACAGCCCCGTTCGTGTTTTCGTGATGTACCTGTGACCTGGCCCCGCTGCGTATGATTGTGGACACCCGCGACCTCTTCATTACCATTTCTTTCCGTTGCGTTGCAGCGCCTGCCTACGTGCCCGCCTGCGCGCTGTCGCATCGTTGGGAATACTATTCGGCACATTGGCTTGACCTTCTCTCCTAACAATCCCACATTACCAGTCAGTGAACCATAGACCCTCGCTTGCGCAGCAGGGACTCCTAGGTGCGGGTATGATTCTGTGATGGGACCAGAAGCCTCTGTTGGCGAAAGCCGGCAGGGGCTTTCACGTTCTCAGACTGCACCACCATATCCGTCGAGCAACCTTCGTGCTGTTTCCTCAAAGGTGACGACATGCGCCCCCTTCCCGCGACCAAACCGTTGCTGTCATCCCTGATGGTCCTTCTCGGTGCGTTCCTTTGCGCCGACTGCAACGATCCGGAGATCAACAGCCTCTATAGCACCGGCACCCAAGACCTCCCCTCGCCGACGATCACATCGATCTCCCCGCCCGGCCTTGCGCTCGCCGGGATGGATACGGTGATCGTACAAGGCACGAACCTGTCGCCGGACGTCAACAAGGATTTCCTCTTCTTCAATGGCAAAAAGGCGACGCTCCTCACGGCCTCTGCCACGCAGCTGACAGCCATCGCTCCGCTCGTCGTCGGAGACAGCGTCGCCGTGCGGGTCTCCGTTCTCGGCGCCCTTGCCTTCAGCAACACGGCCATATACTCACTCGCGGCCGCCGTTGTTCCATTCGGCGACCTTCTACCGGCGACCCCCGTGGCGCCCGCTGAAAAAGCTGTTTCACTTGCGACGGACACCTCCGGTAACCTCTACGTGGCGTACACCTATGGAGTCGCAGATGCAGGCATCCTGAAG
This sequence comes from uncultured Ignavibacteriaceae bacterium, assembly GCA_964362905.1. Classification (GTDB taxonomy): domain Bacteria; phylum Bacteroidota; class Ignavibacteria; order UBA10030; family UBA10030; genus 2-02-FULL-55-14. Next base: position 3,674 of record CAYIHQ010000036.1, on the reverse strand, counting down.
TTCACTCCTGGCGGTGTCCGCTCGCGGTATGCTGCAGCAACGCCGGGTGTGGCCGCATGGACGAACGTGCGATTCGGCCCATCGGGGTATCTCTACGCCGTGCGGAATGTCTTTGCGATCTACCGCTTCGCGCAAGGCGGCGGTGCTGCCGCCACCGTGTGGCGCACCGCGCCAGGTGGGACCTACATCGCGGACATTGATTTCGACCAGGATGGAAACATGTGGGCTGTCGGCAACAACGCAAACATCTATCGGATCCTGCAGGATAAAACCCTCACGGCGTATCCCTTCGTCGGAAATATCCGGTGTGCGAGAGTATTCGAGGGATATCTCTACTTTTCCGCCAACGCGTCGGGTGCGGAGAAGGTCTGGCGCGCTCAGATCTCGGCGGGCGGACTCGGGACACCCGAGGTCTATTTCGATCTCTCCGCAGTGATGCCCACGGTGACTCCGAAGAGCCTCACCTTCTCCACGGACCGGACGCTCGTGATCGCTTCGTCTTCCGACGCGGGTGTTCTCATCGTACCTCCCGGCGGTTCCGCCAGCACACCGTTCCAGGCGTTTAGGAGCTCGTTCGCCGCAGGATTGAGCGTCATTGCCTGGGGATCATCCACGAATCTGTACTGTGCTACTGCCGACGGGTTCCTGCTGAGGTTCATGATGCGCGGCAGGTCGAGCGCGCCGTACTACGGCAGCACCCTGTAAGGAGAACGCTCATGAAGCGACACCTGACTCTGTGTCTCGGTTTGGCTCTTCTCGTCTCTCTCACGATCGCGGCCGTCGCACAGCAGAAGCTCGCACAGACGGGCTTCAATTTCCTCAGCGTCGGGACGGACGCCCGCGCGACTGGCATGGGCGAGGCCTCTGCCACCATGGGGGGCACATCATCGGCGCTCCTCTATAATCCTGCCGGCATCGCGAGCCTGCATGACTTCGTCGACCTGGGCACCAGTCAATTGAACTGGATCGCCGACATCCGGTTCCTTTCGGGTACCCTCGCCCTGGCGCCGTTCGACGGGGAATACGGGGTCATCGGTGTCAGCCTCCTGGGCGTGAATTATGGTGAGTTCAAGTTCACGAGGGTCGCGGCGACCGAGCAGGGGTATGAAGATATCGTGGGACTTCCAAAACCGTGGGCGTACATGGTGGGCGTCGGCTATGGCAAGGAGGTCTCCACGCGATTCTCGGTCGGCGGCCAGGTGAAACACGTCTTTCAGTCGCTCGGCGAGAGCACGATCCCCGTCTACACGAACGTCGTGGACGGCTCGGGAAACGTTCGCCGGGATACCTCCCTGGTGCGCCAGGAATACAGCGCCAGCGTCCTCGCCTTCGACTTTGGCACAATCTACAGGACCGGTTGGAGGAGCCTCGCCTTCGGGATGTCAATCACGAATTTTTCGCGCGAGGTCAAGTATGTGAGCGAGCAGTTTCAGCTGCCGCTGGCGTTCCGGTTCGGCGTGTCGATGGATCTCATGGACCTGTTCCCCGCCCTCGAGGAGGACCACGCGCTGACCGTGTCCGTTGACGCGGTCCATCCGCGGTCGTATCCTGAACTCATGAATATCGGCGGGGAGTACGTGTTTGGCGGCATCATCGCCCTCCGGGTCGGATACATCACGCAGCACGACGACTACGGATTCACGGCAGGCCTTGGCGCACGCCGGATGGGAGTTTCGGTCGACTATTCCTTCACGCCGCACGACATCTTCAACGACCTCCAGCGGTTTTCGGTGCGATTTACGTATTAAGAACAGGGGAGATAGATGATAGGTGATATTGGAAATGAGATAGAAAGCGCAAGGCGCTCTCTGTCACCCGTCATCCATCAATTATCGGCCATCGAAGATCATTCTCCGTACAGGAGTAGTGCCATGAGAAAACCTGCGATGTCGCTTGTCGCGATGTTCATTCTCCTTGCCGCATCGCTTTCGGCTGGAACGCACGGCAAGATCGCCGGACGCGTGACCGACGCAGCCACCGGAGAAGCGTTGGTGGGGGTCAACGTGACGGTCCAGTGGACCTATCTGGGATCCGTCACGAATGAGGACGGGGAGTATACCATTCTCAACGTCCCGCCAGGATGGCACACCGTGGTCTTCAGCCTGCTCGGCTACATGCGGACGAGCGTCACGGAGGTGCGCGTGGAGATCGACCTGACCTCGAAGGTTGACATGGCCCTTCGCCCGACGGTACTGGAGGCGGAAGAGATCACAGTCGTCGCGCAAAGGCCCGTCGTCGCCCGGGACGTTTCGGCCAGCCGGTTCACCATCGAGACCAAGGCGGTCACAGCCATGCCCGTGCAGACGCTGACGGATGTCCTCGTGCTTCAGGCGGGCATCGAGCGGGGGAGCGACGGCATCGTGGTCCGGGGGGGCGGAACCAACCAGACCATCGTGGCTGTCGACGGATTCGTGCTGAACGACGAACGTTCGAACATCCCCTACACCGCCGTCGGCCTATCGGCGACTCGTGAGGTGCTCGTCCAGACCGGCGGCTTCACCGCGGAATACGGGAACGTGCGGTCAGGGGTGGTGAATGTGGTCACGCGGGAAGGGGACAAAGGACGCTACACCGGCACGATCGATGTGCGCATGAGGCCGCCGGCGCCGAAGCACTTCGGCATCTCGCTCTATGACCCGAACTCGTATTTCAACCGGCCCTTTACCGACCCGGCTGTCTGCTGGACCGGCACGAACAATGGCGCCTGGGACCAGGAGACGCAGTCGGAGTATCCGTCCTTCCAGGGGTGGAACAACGTTTCGCGGAAGACACTGGAAGACAACAATCCGTCGAACGACCTGACCCCCACGGGGGCCAAACGACTGTGGGAATGGCAGAGGCGGCGCTCAGGCGAGATCGTGAAGCCCGACTATGTCATCGACGCCGCCGTCGGCGGTCCGATGCCGTTGGTGAGTGAGATGCTCGGGGACCTTCGATTCTATCTGTCGCACGTGAACGAGCGGGACATGTTCATCTATCCGTTGTCGCGTGACGCGTTCACCAAGAACCACACACAGCTGAAGATGACGTCCGAGATGTCGTCGTCGATGAAGCTGACGTTCCTCGGGCTCTACGGCGAAGAGCATTCCGCGTCGCCCTATGAATGGACGACGGCGCCGACCGGATACCTGATGAGCAGTCAGTATGAGATCGCGGACCTCCTCAGCAGCACGGACGGGATGAACATGCTCTATATGCCCGACCGGTTCAGCCCGAGCTCGGTGTATCGGTCCACGCTCGGCGCAAAGCTGACGCATACGCTGAGTGCGGAGACATTCTACGAGGTCGAGCTCCAGCGCAACGCCAGCAAGTATAACACGTTTCAGTCGAGGCTCCGTGACACGTCGAAGGTCTACGAGCCTGTCCCCGGGTATCTCGTCGACGAGGCGCCCAATGGCTATTGGGGGTACAGCACGGGGGCGATCGACGGTGTGATGAGCACGGGGGGATGGATGAACCTCGGCCGGGACCGCAGCGTGAATTCCACCTCCTCGTTCCGGTTCAACCTGACCACGCAGTTCGACCAGCGGAATCAGGTGAAGGCGGGCGTCCAGTTTACGTACGACGACCTGAACATCAATTCCGGCGCCTACAGCCCGTCGATGTCTACGTGGACGCGCAGCATGGTCTATCATGTGTTCCCGTATCGGCTGGGCGTCTATCTCCAGGACAAG
>CAYIHQ010000035.1:0-10821 GCA_964362905.1 uncultured Ignavibacteriaceae bacterium | reverse complement strand
CTACCTTCGCGTTTCGCACTCGCGGCAGGACCTCCGTTAGCTCGTTCAATTCGTGATAGTGTGTGGCAAAGAGCGTCTTGGCGCCGATCCGCTGGTGTAGGTATTCGGTCAAGGCCCACGCAATGCTGATGCCGTCGAAGGTGCTCGTCCCGCGGCCGACCTCATCGAGAAGGATGAGACTTCGCTTCGTCGCCGTGTTGACGATGTGCGCGGCCTCGTGCATCTCCACCAGGAAGGTGCTCTCTCCCGCCGCAATGTTGTCGCTCGCACCGACCCGGGTGTAGATCCGGTCGACGATACCGACCCGCGCCGCGGAGGCGGGCACGTAGCTCCCGATCTGCGCCAGAAGGACGATGAGCCCCACCTGCCGCAGATAGCTCGACTTGCCGCTCATGTTCGGACCCGTGACAATGAGCACTTGCGCATCGTCAGGGTCGAGCCGGCAATCGTTCGGCTGATACTGCTCTCCCGGCGGCAACAGACGCTCAATGACAGGATGGCGTCCATCCGTGATCTCCAACACGAGCGAATCGTCCACCGTCGGCCGGACGTACTGGTACTCGACCGCCACCTGCGCAAGTGCGGCAAGACAGTCGAGCCAAGCGAGAAGACGCGCATTCTCCTGGATCTCGGCGGCCCTGGCGGCGATGGCGGCGCGCACCTCGTTGAAGACCTGCGTCTCCAGCTGGAGGATCCGCTCCTCCGCGTGCATCACTTTGTCTTCGTACTCTTTGAGAGCCGGCGTGATGTATCGCTCGGCATTCGTCAGCGTTTGCTTGCGGATGTAGTCGGCCGGCACCTTGTCCTTGTGCGTGTTGGTGATCTCAAGGTAGTAGCCGAACACGTTATTGAACCCGACCTTCAGCGAACTGATGCTGGTGCGTTCGCGCTCCGTCTGCTGAAGTCGCGCGATCCATTCTTTCGCACCGAACGCCGTAGACCGGAGGTCGTCGAGTTCCGCGTTGATTCCCGGCCTGATCACGCCGCCGTCAGCGAGCGTCGCCGGGGGGTCGTTGACAACCGACGTGGCTACCAGGTGCACGACATCCTCGAGGGGGTTGAGGCGCTCGAAGAGGGATGCGAGAACCGGGGCCCGCAGTTCTGCGCCGGCAGTGCGGAGCATCGGAACGCGTTCAAGGCACGATCGGAGGGTCACCAATTCGCGTGGGCCGGACCTCCCGGTGGCGATGCGTGCCAGAAGCCGTTCCATGTCGCCGACCTCCGCCAGCCCCTCCTGCAGTCCCTTCCGTGTGCGCTCGTGCGCGACAAGCTCATCCACACCTTCCAGGCGCTCACGAATGGGCTCGAGGCGCTTCAACGGACGATGGACCCACTGTTTCAGCATGCGTCCGCCCATCGGGGTCCGGGTCCGGTCAAGCACGGAGAACAAGGAACCGTCCGCCCCTCCTGCCATCGACGCGGTGATCTCCAGGTTGCGTTTGGTGGCCGGGTCGAGGACGATCGTGTCCGAGATGTCGATCGCCGCAACCTTCCGGATGTGCGGGAGGTTGGAGCGCTGCGTCTCCTGCAGGTAATGCATCACAGCCCCGGCGGCCACGACGCCGACCGTCAGTTCTTCGAGGCCGAACCCCTTGAGCGATTGCGTCTTGAAGTGCGAGACCAGCGCTTCGTAGGCGTAGTCCCGATGGAACACCCAGTCGTCCAACCGCGTGCGGATTCCCCCCACTGGTCCGAGCAGCGAGGCGATGGCGGCATCATCCCGTTTCTGCACGAGGACTTCTGCGACACCGAGGCCGGCAAGATGGTCGGGCAGTTGAGCCAGCGGGATCTCCGCGGCACAGAATTCGCCCGTCGAGACATCGACCCATGCACAACCGGCGAGATCGCGCCCTGTCGCCAGCGGCGACCCCAGCGCGACGGACGCCAGAAAGTTGTTCTGCGTGCGGTCGAGGACCTTGTCCGAGAAGGCGACGCCGGGTGTCACGACCTCGATCACGTCCCGCTTCACGATGCCTTTGGCGAATTTCGGGTCTTCGAGCTGTTCGCAGACGGCGACACGGTATCCGGCTCGCACGAGCTTGGGGAGGTACGTCTCAAGCGCATGGTGCGGAAATCCGGCCAACGGGATCTCTCCGGCCGCGCCGTTGCCCCGTTTCGTCAAGGTGATGCCCAATACCCGCGCGGCGGTCTTCGCGTCCTCTTCGAAGGTCTCAAAGAAGTCCCCCATCCGGAAGAGCAGGATCGTGTCCGGGTGCTTCGCCTTGACCTGCTGGTATTGGCGCATCAATGGAGTCGACATGAACTAGCCACAAAGAGGCACAAAGTTCCGAGAGAGATATTGGAGGATGTCTAGACGATGAACTTTTGAATCTGGAGGCGCTGAGCTCCGAAATTCACGGGGAGCCCGTGTCGCAATCCTGAAGCTCTCAGGTAGCCGAGGATCTGAGCTGTGTCCGCTGATCCGAGCGTGACTGATGCCTTGACCTCAACGAGAAGCACGCCTTCGATCAGCAGGTCAGCGACATAGTGTCCAAGGACGGTGCCGTCTTCATCCCGAACGAGAAGTTGGTGTTGAGGATCGACTTTCAATCCCTTCGAACGCAGACGATGCGCAAGCGCATTCTCATATACCTTCTCGAAGTGTCCACTCCGAAGATATCGATGGATATCAAACGCCGTTTCCCGTACGACGTCGCAGAGGCGAAAAATGTCTTCCATACCCTCCCCCAAGGTCATGGATACTCCTGGACGAATCTACGCTAAATTTCCAACGATTCCTCTTCCTCCTCTTGTGCCTATGTGCCTTTTCGTGGCCGATGGTGCCGCCGATTGCTCGATTGCCGCGGGCGCCATCTCACTTAGCCCTCCACTTCCGATTCCACGCTCACGTCGCCGGAACGCATGTCAATGCGGACGCGGAGGACATTCGGATGGCAGCAGACGCTGCAATCTTCCGTGTACGACTGCGTGGCTCCACCGCTCGGGTCCACGAAGGTGTCGTTCGAGCTGCCGCAGAACGCGCAGAGATATGTGACGAATGTCCCGTCTTCCATGGCGCACCTCAGCGGCAAAGTACGGATTCCCAGTCCGTCAGACAACGAGGGGCGCCGAATGACACCGCATTCAGGTGCTGTCGCCCTATTCATGAATAAACGCCCTCTACGGCAACTTAGCCGCGTTGACCTTGCGGCAAAGAATGGCTAGGTTTATTTTTCTGAAATTGACCTTCCATGAGCTTCTATCCCCAACCTAATCTCTGGCAATGCGGACCGTTCGCCCTGAAGCATGCCCTGGCGACGCTGGGCATCTTCGTGAACGAAAAGCAGATCTCGAAACTGGCCGGCACCAACTGGTGGTACGGGACCGACGAGATCCAGCTCGCGCGTGCCGCCCGGCAGTTCAACGCCTCGCTCGAAGTCGTGCGCCGGTTCGATGCCACCCAAGCTCGCCGCGAGCTACATCGATTCCTTCGCCGCGGCATTCCGTGCCTCCTCTGCGTGAACGAATGGCAGCATTGGGTCACGATCGTCAAGGTGGAACGTGGCAAGTACATCGTGCTCGACAGCCGCTTGAAAGAAGTGTTGTCGATCATCACCTGGCGGGAATTACGGCGTCAGTGGGTATACCACGAACACGACGAAGTGGACCGGAAGGCGGTGCAGACGATCTACGATTTCCATCCTGTCGTCCCGAAATTCCGCGTCCAGACGAAGGCCAGGTTTTCGTTGGCCCGGACACTGTATCTGCGGCGCCCCTCCAACCGGTCCCTCGCCCGGCACATGGAGCAGTACGTCACGGACCTCCTGAATCTCTGCAAGCCGCGGACACCGCTGAGCTCGCGGGTGATCTCTCTGGGAGAGTTCCTGCGGCGGCACGAGTCAATGATCGTCGACCAGGTGGACCTCTGGCACGGATGGATCAACAAGACCCACGCGCGCCGCGTGCTCGGCTACATGCACTTCGTCGCCGACACGTATGGTCTCGTGATCCATCATGCGGAAGAAAAGCGCGCCATTGCGGGGATCACGGCCATTCTCACGCTGTGGGCCGCCGCCGAATACGGCGTGTCGCCGGTGTATGGTGGGAAGAAGGGGAAGAAATAGGAAAAGCAGGAGCAAGGAGTCGGGAGGCGGGTAAAGCGAATCGAGGCTCCGCCACGATCTACTCGACGTCGAGTTTCAATCCCTTCCACGTTTTCAAGACGGGCAACATGTTGTCGTCGGTGAGGTCGTACTGGATCGGCGTGACAGAGATGTAGCCCGCCCGGATCGCCGCCTCATCGAACATCGGGTCCTTGTCCACGTTCTGCAGTCCCCCCGTCAGCCAGTAGTATTCCTTGTTCGCCGGGTCGCGGCGCGCCTCGAACGTGTCGTTCCAGATCGCCTTCCCCTGCCGCGTGATGCGAACACCCTTGATGCGCCCTGCCGGCAACGGTGGTACGTTGACATTCAGCAGGGTTCCCTCCGGCAATCCACGTTTCACCACCTGCAACGCGAGGCGACGCGCAAACTTCGCCGCGACGGAAAAATCGGCCGGCGCATACGTTGTGAGCGACACGGCGATCGACGGTATGCCGAGGATCGTCCCTTCCGTCGCCGCGGAGACCGTGCCCGAATAGATGACGCTGATGGCGGTGTTGGACCCGTGATTCACGCCGGACACGACAAGGTCCGGCCTCTGCTTCAGCACAGCCCGCACGCCGAGTTTGACGCAATCCGCCGGCGTCCCCGCCACCGCATAGCCGAAGAACCGGCCGTTCTTTGAATACTTGCGCACGCGGAGCGGCGTGTTCATCGAAATGGCGTGGCCGACGGCGCTCTGCTGTTGGTGCGGGGCAACGACGGTCACGGCGCCGATGCGCTTCAATTCCTTGACGAGGGCCGCGATGCCGGGCGCGTCAATGCCGTCGTCGTTTGAGACCAATATGCGGATCGGTTGGGGCATGTCAGGGTGAAAGACAGGATGCGTGTTTCAGGAACTACGATGAAGAGAAACGTGAACCGCAGAGAGCGCAAAGACCGCAAAGAACATGAAGTGATGATTTCGACGTTGTGTCTGCGTTCGTGTTCTTCGTGACACATCTTGTTTTCTTGGCGCACTTAGCGATATGGGTCTTCAATGGCATTGGCGTCTTGGCGGTCCTAATTTCTTCTGCGCTTCGCTAATAGCTCTCGCTCGAATTCGGGAACTCCAAACCCTTGACATCCTTGACGTACGTGCCGATCGAAGATCGAATGTCATCGGCGAGCTTGGCATACTTGCGCACGAACCGCGGCTCGAAGTCTTCATACAATCCAAGGACATCCGGCGTCACAAGGATCTGCCCGCTGCAGTGGACCCCTGCGCCGATGCCGATGGTCGGGACAGACACGGAATTCGTGATGCGTTTCGCAAGTCCGGAGGGGACCTTCTCAAGGACGATCGCAAACGCACCGGCATCCTCCAGCGCTTTCGCGTCGGCCACCAACCTCCTGGCTTCCTCGGGGGTCGCACCGCGGGGCTGGTATCCGCCGAACTGGTGGATCGACTGAGGCGTCAGGCCCAGGTGGCCCATCACCGGAATGCCCGCCTCCACCGTCTTCCGGACAAGATCCGCGACGCGTAGACCTCCCTCGAACTTCACCCCCCCCGCTCCCGTTTCCTTCATCACTCGTCCCGCGTTCCGGAAACCTTCCTCCGTGTTCGCCTGGTACGACATGAACGGCATGTCGACGATGACCATGGACCGCTCCACGCCTCGCACGACCGTCAGGGCATGATAGATCATCTGGTCGAGCGTCACCGGGATTGTCGTCTCGTGGCCCTGAAACACCATGCCGAGCGAATCGCCCACGAGGATCAGGTCGATGCCCGATTGGTCGAGCAGGCGAGCGGTGAGGTAGTCGTAAGCCGTGAGACACGCGATCGGCTGGCGCTTCGACCGCATCTCTGCGATCGTGCGCGTCGTGACGCGCTTTGGGCCGCTCGTCGTCGTCTTGATCTTCATGCTGTTGCCTCCACCGTCGCCCGCCGATCGGCGGGCTCGAACGTGAGATTCCAGACCTCTTCAAATCCTCTGCGGACCGCCACTGCCACCGCTGGCGCATGCACTGCTCCGTCGGTCAGGGCGGAGATCGTCGTCGTCGTCTCCAGAAGCTGATCCCGGAGCGCTGGCCGATACTCCCTCGGTATGCCGGTCAGCAATTCTACGATCTCTTCGTGACCCGGCCCCAGCAGGATCGAACCATGTTGCAGCACGATCTCGTCGCCTTCCGGACCCGCATAGCGTCGCTGGGCGCTGCCGATCAGTTTGCGGCCTCCGACCTTTACTTCATTGCGCGCCGTGCTGCTGAAACAGACGGCCGACGACGCGTCGCGATAGAGCCGGCGCAGGTCGGGCGTGCTGTCTTCCAGAGAGCCACGGAGGCCCAGGTGCGAGATGGCACGGAGGAGAGCGGCGTTGACGGCTCCGTAGACACTCGACAGCGATCGTCCCTCGGCCCGGCACACGACACAGTACGTCAGTTCGTCGCCGTGGAGAATGGCGCGCCCGCCTGTGGGACGTCGCACGATGTCGATGTTCCGGTGACGTGCCGCGGCGGCGTCGATGTCGGTCGCGGGCTGATGCCATCCGAGCGAGACCGCCCTGGGATTCCACCGGTACACCCGCAGCGTGGGCACACCCTGACCCGCGAGGAGGTCCACCGCCAATTGCTCATCGCGGCGCATGTTCCACTCGCCGGACGCGGGGCCGTCCTCCTCGAACCGCCAGGTCATACGCGCTTGGTACGGCCGGAGATGATGCCGCGCTTGCTCGACGCAATGAAGGACAGGACGGTGTGCACTTCGGAGGTCAGCTCGATCGATTCCTTGATGCGCGCGACGGCCTGCGAGACGTTGAGGTTGGAACGGTACAGCACACCGTACGCTGCTTCGAGCAGTTCCATCGTTCGCGGCTGGAATCCTCGTCGCTTCAATCCGACGGAATTCAGGCCTTCGAAGACGAGCGGTTCCTGTCCTGCGAGAATGAATGGAGGGACGTCCTTGACGACCCGGAAGCCGCCGCCGATCATCGCGTGGTCCCCCACCTTGCAGAATTGATGGATCGGCGTGCCTCCGCCGATAATGACCCAATCGCCGAGATGCACATGGCCACCGAGCGCCACACTGTTCGCCATGATGACGCGATTTCCCACGCGGCAATCGTGGCCCACATGCGTGTTCGCCATGAAGAGACAATCGCTCCCGATGACGGTCTTGCCGGTCTCCACCGTGCCGCGGTTCAGCGTCGCATACTCGCGCACGGTGCAGCGGTCGCCGAGTTCCAAGAGTGTTGGCTCCCCTTTGTACTTGAGGTCCTGCGGAGGCGCGCCTACCGATGAGAACGGGTGCAGCCGGCATTCGCGGCCCACCCGGCTACCGTTGGCCACGTACGCGTGCGGTCCCACCCATGTGCCGTCGCCGATGATGACGTCGTCTTCAATGACGGCAAACGGACCGACAGACACATGTTCGCCGAGGTGCGCTTTGGCCGAGACCACGGCCTGGGGATGGATCTGAGTGGTCATGAGTTCGAATCCTGGGCAATCCGTCAGGACTGTTGTACGTCCTGCCGGTCAACGATCGCGGCCGTGAATTCCCCTTCGGCCACCAGAGCGCCATCCACGAACGCCCGGCCACGAATCTGGATGATCTTGGATCGGCGATTGATCATCTCGACGTCCAGGTACAGCTGGTCGCCAGGGACCACCGGTTTGCGGAACTTCACATTGTTGATCGTGGTGAAATAGACCAGCTTCGTGCCGGGGTTCTCGATGCCGTTGAGGAGGAGAATTCCCCCCGCCTGTGCCAGCGCCTCGACGATGAGCACGCCCGGCATCACGGGCTGTCCCGGGAAATGCCCCTGGAAGAACTTCTCGTTTATCGTCACATTCTTCACGCCGACGACGCGCTTGTCGATCTCGAAATCGACGATCTTATCGACGAGGAGGAACGGGTAGCGGTGCGGCAGGATGCGTTGGATGGCGTTGATGTCGAACACCACCCCTTGTTTCTTTTCATGCTGGTACTTCTTGACGAGTTTCTTCTGCTGGTAGAGCTTTCGGACCTTCTTCGCGAACTCGACGTTGCTCGCATGACCCGGGCGCGCCGCCAGGATTTGCGCCTTCAGCGGCGCTCCGATGAGTGCCAGATCGCCGATAAGGTCCACCAGCTTGTGCCGCGCCGGCTCGTTCCGGAAGTGCATTTGTTTGTCGTTCAGGGTGCCGGTGCTGCCGAGGATGATCGAGTGACTGATGCCGAGCTTCGTCGTCAGGCGTCTCAGCTCGTCCGTGGACAGGTCGCGGTCGACGATGACGATCGCGTTGTCCAGATTCCCCCCCTTGATGAGTCCGTGGTCGCGGAGGATCTCCACCTCGTGAAGGAAGCAGAAGGTCCGCGCCGAGGCGTATTCGGGGATGAACTCCTTTTCGAGATCGAAGAGGCCGGTGTGCTGGCTGCCGAGGGCGGGATTGTTGTAGTCGATCATCACCGACAGGCGAAAATCGTTCGTCGGCAGCGCAACGATGTCGACCCCCTTCTCCGGGTCCTGGTAGTGAATGACCTGGTCGATGATCAGGTAGTCCTTCGGCTCGTCCTGCTCCTCCAGCCCCGCCTCGAGGAGCATGTCGACGAAATTCTTGGCGCTGCCGTCGCCGATCGGGGGCTCGATGTTGTCGAGCTCGATGACGATGTTGTCGACCTGCAGGCCGGAGATGGCCGCGAGCACGTGCTCCGTCGTGTGGACCTTCGCGTTGCCGACGGCGAGCGTGGTTCCGCGCGCAACCTCGACGACGTGGTCGACATCGGCGGGAATCTCCGGGGCGCCTTCGAGGTCGACCCGCTTGAACCGGATGCCGTAGTTCGCCGGCGCCGGCTTGAATGTCATTTGGGTGCTGACCCCCGTGTGGAGGCCGACGCCGGACATCGAAACCGGCTTCTTGATCGTGACCTGTTGAACCAACATGAGGGGACCTTTACTTCGTAAGCGTACGGAGGATCTCGTCGAGGCGTTTCCGCATCTCGTCGAGGTCGAGTTTCAACTCAGGGAGCTGGCGGAGGACCGCCTCGATCCGTCCGGCGCGCACATGCTCGCGCTGCGGCGTACCAAACCACGTGCGGCCCGGCTCGGTGAGGCTCTTGCTCACTCCCGTTTGCCCGAGCAGCGTCGTCCGGTCGGCGATCTCGATATGGCCGCCCACGCCCACCTGTCCGCCGATCCGGCAGTACGCGCCGATCTTTGAACTGCCGCTGATGCCCGATTGACCGGCGATGACGGTATGTTCGCCGATGATGACGTTGTGCGCGACCTGTACCAGGTTGTCGAGCTTGACGCCGCGACGCAGGACCGTTTCGCCCAGCGTTGCGCGGTCAATCGTCGAGTTCGCGCCGATCTCGCAATCGTCCTCGATGCGCACGATCCCCAATTGCGGGATCTTCTCATACGAACCGTCGGGTCGCGGCGCGAAACCGAATCCGTCGCTCCCGACCACCGACCCGCTGTGCAGCACGACGCGGGCTCCGATCTTGCACCCGTAGTAGACCGCGGCCCGGTCGTAGACGACACACTCTTCGCCGAGCGATGCCCCCTTGCCGATCGTGACGCCGGCGCCGATCAAGGTGCGTGCACCGATGGCAACTCCATCCGCCACGACGCTGAGCGGGCCGATCGAAACGCCATCGCCGATCGTTGCGGTCGGCGCGATGACCGCCGATGGATGGATGCCACGGGTGAACGGATCGGGGGGCGGCAGAAGCCGCTTCAGGACCTGCAAGAACGCCACATACGGATCGGCGACAACGAGGAGGCTGAGGTCTGGGCGGCCGACGGCCGACGGATCGACGGCGGGACCCACAAGCACTGCCGATGCGCGCGTGGTGGCCAAAAAGCGGGCATACTTCGGGTTTGCGAGAAACGTGATGGCGCCCGGTCCGGCCTCCTCGATCTTGGCGGGCACGCGGATCTCCACGTCAGCCGGACCGACGATCTGCCCGTTCAGCCATTCTGCGATCTCGCGGAGCTTCACAGACCTAGTTCCTTTTTTCCCCGGGCGCACTCGGCGCCCCCGGTGTGCCGGTCTTCAGACGGTCGAGAACTTTTTGTGTGAGGTCGTATTTTTCGTTCGAGTACATCAGGAGGATATCGCCGCTCTTGTCGAATACGTAGTCGCACCCTTCTTCCTTGGCGACTTCCTGGACGGCTTTGAACACCTTGTCCTGCACCGGCTTCATCAGGTCGTTCTGCTTTTGAAACAGCTCGCCGTTCTGGCCGAATTTCTGCGTACGGAAACCTATGACCTTCTGGTCCAGCTCGCGCAATTCTTTCTCCGTCTCAGCGCGCCGCTGGTCCGTCATGATCAGTTTCTTCCGGTCATAATCCTCGAACCGACGCTTCCAATCCTCCTGCATCTCAGCCAGCTGCTGTTGCCAATCCGAGACCATCTGGTCGAGCGACTTCTGCGCGTCCTGCGCCTCGGGCAGTTGTTTCAGGACCGCCGCGGAGTTGAAGTGCCCGATCTTCTGTTGCGCTCCGGCGACCGTGGCCGCCATAAGCACACATATGAACATCCACGCGACCCGCATGGCGAACCTCCTCAGAAGGACGACGCGTTCCGGAGCCGCTTGGATCGATGAAGAGAGCGCACGCGGCGTCGCGGCGACAGCAGCGATAGAAAAGTGGACAAAAAACAGCCAACCCATTACGATTCATTATCCGCCGCGGTCGCTGCCTGCCCTCGACGTTGTCTGGCGGGGCGCCGCTGCGAGAGCGACGTTCTCCAGGACATTCAGTTCTTACTCTTCGCGCCGGTGGAGCCGCGTTTCAGGCGATCGATGACTTTGTAG
>CAYIHQ010000034.1:0-10848 GCA_964362905.1 uncultured Ignavibacteriaceae bacterium | reverse complement strand
GCTCGACGAGTCCGTGAGCTGCCGTCTCGTCCGTGGCGTATCCCTGCCCTCCGTGGCACGGCGTGCAACCGAATTTTTCGATCGGATGTTTCACGAGGATCTCGCGCGGGTGCGTCCGAAACGGTTCCGGCGCCTTCTCCAAACCGCGCCACACGACCCCCTGGTGACACGTAATGCAGCGATCGGCAATGCCCAGCGGTTCCACGTAGATCTGCTGCAAGCCGGACGGAACCTGTGCGGCACGCTCCGCGCCAAACTGTTCTTCGACGAGGTCGCGGAACTCCGACTGCAGGGCGCTCCATTCAGGTGTCCACGCCCGCGCATACACAAAGGCAGCTCCCGCCAGGAGCGCAATGCCTCCCACGGCGACGAACAGGCGGTCACGCGTGACGAATCCCAGTTTGCGATGGTGTGTCGAATGGTCCATGGTTTCTCCGGTCTTCAACGGTCAGAACTTGACCGGCGTGGTCGGCCATGACTCCCACGGCCAGTAGAAATTCCAGTAGGGACCGCGGAGGAACGTGCCTATGATCGTAAAGAGAATGACGAGCAGGCAGATGGCCAGAAAGACCATGTTCTGCCGCCGACGCTCAGGCGCGAACCACACCCCGACCGACCCCAGTCCGCTCCGGTCCCGGTACGGCCACCACACCGCGAGAAACACGAGCAGTCCGGGAAGCAGGATGCCCCCGACGAGAGCGCCGTTGATCGTCACCGGACCCAGACTGACCGTCGTCACGGTGACGATCTCCTGCAGCCACAAGAAATACCATGGCGCCTTGGCCGGATTGGGGGTGACAGATGGATTTGCCGGAGCTTCCAGCGGAGCGGTAAAGATGATCGACAGAATGATCGTCAGCACCGTGGTGACGATGGCAACGACGAGGATTCGCCGGAGGAGGTGCGGCACCGCAGAGACCGAGGCCTGTTCCTCCTCCACCCCTTTTGTCTGCACGTGAACGCTGGCGCCGTTCGTGATGCCCAGCAGCGAGTAGGTCTTGCTCTTGACGGGAACAGTGGGTGCTGGTGTCGCCGATCGGTCCTCCCGGTCCACGGCGGCCAATCCCCCGTCCTTGCGCACACGCCACATGTGGTATGCAAACAAGAAGAAGACGCCCAGGGGCAGGAAGAAGACGTGCAGGACGTAGAACCGAATGAGCGTCGCTTGTTCGATCGTCGTACCGCCGAGGAGTACGAACCGCGTCGCTTCACCCACGAGCGGCGCTGAACTGGCGATGTTCGTTCCGACGGTGATGGCCCAGTATGCGAGCTGATCCCACGGCAGCAAATAGCCGGTGAAGGACAAGAGCAGGGTCAGGATCAGGAGCATAATGCCGACGATCCAATTGAGCGGCCGCTGCGCGCCTGCGGCGGCCCCATTCTTGTACGCTCCCGTCAGGAACACGCGCACCATGTGCAGGAAGACGGTCGCCACCATGAGGTGTGCTGAGATTCGGTGCATCGACCGGAGCAGCCACCCGAACGAGACGACAAACTCGAGGTCTTTCACCGACCCGTAGGCCCGCTCGACGGATGGGACGTACAGAAACATCAGCACAAGCCCGGTGAAACACAGAATGAGGAATAGCACGAATGAGACGGTCCCCAGCCAGAATGAGTAGGACCACGAAATACTGGAGAGCGAGACCTTGTTCGGGAACCAATGGAGGAGAAGGTTCTTGACGACGGCGTCGCCGGATTCCTTCTCGCTCTGCGGTTGCCACGTCCAGGTCAGCCGGCGCCATACATCGACAAGCGTTTGGGGAAAGTTCATGAATGGCTCCGTGGGGTCAGACTGTCAGGCGGAATCCCTGGTCCACTTCCTGACCAAGGTCCGCAACGAGTTGGCCGTCGTCGGGCGAAAGCTCGAGCCGGTACCACCGCAACGGACGCGGTGCCGGTCCGGCGTAGTTGGTGCCGTCGGCGTAGAATTTCGAGCCGTGGCAGGGACAATGGAACTCATGGTTGATCGTTGCCAGTCCGGAGGAGAGTTCCACCTGCTTCGGTTGATTCAACTTCGTGTATTTCACGGTGCATCCGAGATGCGTGCACGCACCAGAGATGGCGAAGTACGATCGCCCCTCTTTAAAGACGTACAACCGACGGTCTTCCAGGAAGGTCATCCCTTCCGGCAGCGTGCCCGGCAAACCCACCTTGAAACGCTGCGAGGGTTCGTAGAGGACGTTCGGAATGAGCGAACGGAGGCTCTGCGCCACGAACCCGGCGACACCAGCCACGAGCGCCCCGATGCCAAGCCGGTGCAGGAACTGTCGGCGCGAATTGTCCGCGCCCAATGGTGAAGGAGTGGTGGTGGTCATAGATGCGGTTCCATGGTCAATGTCAGGCTGGCGCTGCATTTCGTTCTTCCTGTTTCGTGCTTCGGCCTTGTTTCGCATTTAGCATTTCGGATTTCGAATTTCATCCTTCATCGCTGCTCATAGTAAAATACTTCCATGGTCATCGCATCGGTCGGGCACCGCACCGCGCAGAGCCCGCACCGGATGCACGTGTCGTCGTCCTTGATCATCGCCGTCATCGGGCGGAGCGGGTCCAGCGCATAATGATCGACAAGGGACTGCTTCGTCGCCGCATCCAGCGCAAGTTGTTCCACCGGAACGAGCGCTAGACAATACTCCGGACACACGTCGACACAACGGTTGCACATCACGCACTTGTCGGCGTCGTAGATCGTTTGCACATGGCACGAGAGGCATCGCTCCGCCTGGCGGCGAGCTTGTGCTTCTGTGTATCCGGATTCGACCTCCGAGATGCCGGTGCGGCGTCCGATGTCGATCGTCGGCGGGGCCTCCCGCGGCTCCTGTTCATAGTCCTCCGGCCGCGTAAACCGGCGTGTCGGTATTTTTTCGACCGAGAGGTCATACACGACCTCCGACCGTCCGCCCCGAAAGTATTCGTCGATCGATAACGCGCCGCGTTTGCCGTTCGCCACACCATCGATGATGTTCCGGGGACCGAATGCGACGTCGCCGCCTGCAAAGACCCCCTTCGCAGAGGTGGCGAGTGTCGATGGGTCTACGTTAATGAATCCGCCAGGCGTGGTGGTGATGCCGTCGTCAGCGCGAAGGAAGGAGAGGTCGGCTCGCTGGCCGATGGCCAGAATGACCGTGTCGGCATCCAACACCTCGTGCAAGCCGTCGTCGTACTGGGGCTTGAAGGCGCCTGTGTCGTCGTACGTCCGAACCACTCCACGGAATTCGACGCCTGCCACTTTCCCCTGTGCGCTGAGGATGCGCCGCGGGCCTCGCTGCGGATGGAACACGATGCCCTCACGCTTGGCCTCCTCGAATTCCTCGTGACCCTGCGCGGTCCGCAATACCGGCATCTCCGAAAAAGATTCAAGGCTGACGATGTGCACCTCCGATGCACCGGTGCGTACTGCCAGTCGCGCCACGTCCACGGCCTCGTGCAGCGACCCTCCTTCTTCGGCTCCACCCCGCAACGCCATCCGGGCGGCATCGAACGCAACGAATCCGCCGCCAATCACGACAACCCTCTTGCCAACCTCAACGCGATAGCCATTGTTCACGTTGAGCAGGTAGTCGACGGCTTTGATGACTCCGTCGAGGTCTGAACCTTCCACTGGCAGGTCACGTCCTTTGCTCGTGCCGACCGAAATGAACACGGCATCGAATCCCTCCCGACGCAGGTCCTGGATTCCGAACGCCGGCGTCAGCGGCGTCTGGTATGCGATCTCAACCCCCATCGCACGGATCTGCTCGATCTCTTTGTCGATGACGCTTCGCATGAGGCGGTACTCCGGTATCCCGTGGCGCAGCATCCCGCCCGCCACGCCCGTCGCCTCAAAGACCTTTACCGAATATCCCATCAGCGCCAGGTCGTGTGCGCAGGATAGCCCCGCCGGCCCCGAACCCACGACGGCGACCCGTCTCCCCTTTCCCCTCTCCCTTCCTCCCAGCATCTGGATCGACATATGCCCCGGCCACTTGTTGCCCGGCTCGGCCGCACCCGCCGCGAGGTCTTGCTGGGTGTCGGGCATCATCGACTCGACGCCGTACTTCTCTGTCACGAACCGCTTGAGTGCCCGGATGGAGACCGGGGCGTCGATCTTTCCGCGACGGCACCGGTCTTCGCACGGAGCGGCACAGACGCGTCCACACACGCTTGCAAACGGATTCGGAGAGCGCGCTGTCAAATACGCTTCCCGGTCCCTTCCTTCCGCAATGAGTTGCACGTATCGACCGGCGTCCGTGTGTACGGGGCATCCGATCTGGCAGGGGACCAGCTCCTTCCAGAAGTCCATATCAGGCAGGCGAATGGAAATGTGATCGGACATTCTATTCTGAATTGAGGGTGTGCATGGTGCCCCGGCAGATGCTCCGCCAAGGCCGATTCCGTGTTCCGATGGACTCAGTCGTTCCTGCGCGTGGCGACGGCGAACAAGTCTTTCGAACTCGCCGCCTCAAACGGCCGCAGGTCGATCCCTCCGTACAAGTCCGGCGCGTGAAAACCGGCTTTCGTCATGGCCGCCGTCAGCTCGCGCCAACTCCATGGGCGGTGCAGGACCGCCCGTTCCTCCACCTCTCCCGATCGGCGAATGCGTGTTCGGAATGAGAGGAGCGAACCTTTCGGGTGATACGACCGCTCGACGACCACCCCCTCCCGCTCGCGCGTGCTCAGGACGACGTCGCGGTCCCGCGCGATCGTCGCGTAATTCAAAAGATGCACCACGGCGACGCCTCCGGCATTCAACAACTGCCTGAATGACCGAAGTACTCCGGCGAGTTTCTTTTCCGTCAAGACGTGTGCAAGCGTGTTACCGAGGCACACGATCGCATGCACGGCCGGCAGTTTCGCCGCTTCCATTTCCGTGAGGTCTGCGCGCACCGTGCGGAAGGCCACCCCTGCGCGAGTGGCATTTGCCTTGGCGACGCGAAGCATCGCGTCGGACACATCCAACGCCGTGACCCGCACACCCAGCTGCGCCAGGAGAATGCTATGAACGCCCGTGCCACACCCGGCGTCGATCGCTGTCAGCACGGAGTGCCGTTCCACAAACACATGAAAGAACGGCCGCTCGCGGACCAGCCTGGCGTCCATGTCGGTCATTACATCGTACTCCGGCGCGAGCGCGTCGTAGAACGACGATACGGTTTGCACGGAGTCAATCACGAGGTCCATATTGGGGCACACTGCCACGATTGTGTTGATACACAGGATCTTCCAGACTCTGAATGCGCTTCGCATACTCCTGCGGCGTGATGCCATTCTGCCAATGTCCCGTGAGCATCGCCAAGCCCGTCACCGCCACGAACACGCCTGCGGTCAGCACGCCGAAGACCCACGACGGTACCGGCTTCGCAGTGGGCCGGGGAAGAGCCATCTGCAGCGTATCCTTGACCGGACACACCTCCACGCACGAGTAGCACGACATGCATGCGTCGCTCCAGACACGATCCGCCGAGTGGACCTTGATATTCGCCGGACACGCTTTTGTGCAGAGCTCGCAATCGATGCAGGTCGAGGCCGTGCGCGTGATCTTGAGGGGGCTCAGCAGACTGAAGAATCCGAGGAGGGCACCATAGGGACACGCATAACGGCACCAGAAATTCTTGATGACGACTGAAAGCCCCGCCAGGATAAGGATCGTCCAGAGCCCGAACGATGAGAGCTCGGCGAAGAAGAGATACATCTTAATGTCCGCGACTTTGTTGTACGGACTGTAGATGAACTGCCGCAACTCGGGCAAGGCCATCCCAGCCACGGCATACACAAAGAAGAGGAGCAGAAGGTACTTGACGGACCGGAGCGGAATGTCCAGCCACCGTGGCACATTCAACGTGCGTCCAAACAGCTTCTGTCCCGCCATCCAGAGCGCTTCGCTGAGAGTTCCCACGGGACATAGCCAGCTGCAAAACGCCTTTTTCAGAAGAACGCCTGTTGCCAGGATTGCAAGCAAGATGAACAGGCCCGAGGGATGGATGTCGTTGATGATCCCGGTCAGGGCCCAGTACTTCAGGCTGATGAGCGCGCTGATGGGAAGGAATCCCTCGACGCCCGGAGGACGAGAAATGAACTCCGCGCTCCCGCCGGACATGCCCCACTTCATGAAGAGATGGAACTCCACTCCGATCCAGACGCACAGCAGAATGAAGGCCATCTGAACGGTTGTGCGGAGCTTCTGGCTGTCGTCCCTGAGCTCCATCCACCACCTCTGATGCCACGGTTCCCGGCTGTGGTCGGGAGTTCGTCGTCGAAGCTCCGGAGCGGGCTTCTTGATATTCAGCTTGGGGGCGGGGCTCTTGAATGAGATCACCGGGATCTCCCGGTCGAAGAAAGATCTTCCTGCAGCCAGTTTGGCCGAGTTGCCTTGCCCACCGCGCTTTGCCAGCTCAACTATGTTCATGATCTCTGCTTGTCAGAAATAGGAAATGAAACCAAGGATTCTGGCGATTTCGCGCAATCTCTCGCCCCAAGCCCACCGAACGTCCCATATCGTTCAAGAACTGTGCCAATCTCAGATAATTCAGTCTGAATTGCGTGCATTCAAAAAGCAACCCTTGAACGGCTGCTTTGGAGGCCTCCGACGGCGTCCGGGCTGAATCCGGACAAGGTCCGGATTCTACTTGATGCGATACTCCGGCTTCTTGGTCTCTCGGGCCATCTCGCCGATGTTCTTCCGAACGAGCATTTGGTAGATGCTCTCTCTCATGTCGGCCCATTGATGATGAACCGCGCAGGGATTCTTCCCCGAACATTCCGGAAAACCAAGCACGCACTGATTCGTGAAATCCACCCCATCGATCGACTCGACGATGTGAAACAGCGTGATCTCTTCGGGAGGCAACGCCAACGCGAATCCGCCGGCGGACCCCTTCTGCGAAGTCAGCAGACCTTTGCGTGCGAGACTCTGAAGGATCTTACCAAGAAAATGATACGGCACTCCCAGCCGGCGGGTCAGGTCCTTGCTCGAGGTCATCGTCCCCCGCGGTTGCAGCGCCAGATACAGCACCGCCTGCAGGGCATACTCACATTGTCGACTGAAGATAATGCTCAATTGAACTCAGACTGTTTTGTCTTATTATAATGTCGACATGCCGTTTTGTCAAGTTAATTCTGCTCTCGTCCACGATTTTTCTATTCTGGAATCCCTTGAACTCCTTCCGGAATCTGATAAATTGGGGTATTCCATCAGCATCAAAGGCCCCATGAAGTCACTCATCAAACGCATCCTCTTGGCGGGCGCTGTGATTGCCCTGGTCGCCCAGGCATTCCGGCCGGACAGAACCAACCCCGCCGACGACCCCTCCCTTTCCATTCGCCGAGATCCTCTCATGACGCCGACCGTGCTCGGCTTGATGGAACGGGCCTGCTTCGACTGCCACACAAATGAAACCCGCTGGCCGTGGTACACGAATATCACACCCGTGAATTTTCTCGTAGCCCGCGATGTCGCCGGAGGCCGTCAACACATCAATCTCTCCGCTTGGCTCACCCATGCCCCCGCCAAGCGTGCATCATTCCTCGAACAGATGTACGACGAAGTCTCAGATGGCGCCATGCCGCTTCCCCCCTATCTCCTGATGCACTCAGAAGCATCCTGGACCGACGACGAGAAGAAGGCATTCCTCGACTGGGCTGCGGCGACGCAAGACAGTCTGATGGCGGGAATGGAGTGATGAGTGATGGGAGATGGGAGATGGAAGATGTGAGATGGAAGATGGTAGACGTAAGATGGAAGATGTGAGATAGAAAACTGCACTTCGATCACGTCTTCGCTCGTGCCGCCGCTGAATCCTCAGAATCGCCTCCGACGCGTCCCCTCCACTCAGCCACCGTTTTCCAGTGAGGTCCTTCATGCTTCAACGACTTGTACTCCTGTCATTTCTCGCCGCCCTTAGCATCTCCGCATGGTCCCAACCGAACTCCCCGCAAGATTCGGTAAAGAAAGCTGCGGCTTGGGATGTCACCGCACCCCACGGCCCGGGCAACGACATCGCATTCGATACGGACGAAGGAACATGGATGTCGCTCGACGTCAGCCCCGACGGTTCCACGATCGTTTTCGATCTGCTCGGCGACATTTACGCGATCCCATTCGCTGGCGGTGAGGCAAAGCCGCTCAGGGCCGGAGCGTCGTACGACGTGCAGCCGCGATTCAGTCCGGACGGCAATCGCATCTCCTTCACGAGCGACCGGGACGGCATCGATAACCTCTGGATCATGAACGCCGATGGAACGTCGCCAAAGCAGATCACGAAGGAAAAAGAGCGCCAGGTCAACAACGGCGTCTGGACCCCCGACGGACAGTATCTCGTGGGCCGCAAGCACTATCGAAACACCCGGTCATTGGGGGCCGGGGAGATGTGGTTGTATCACGTCGGCGGCGGCAACGGCCTGCAACTCACAAAACGCCGCAACTGGCAACAGGATGCCGGGGAGCCGGCCGTTTCCCCCGACGGACGTTACCTCTATTGGAGCGAGGATGTCACGCCGAGCGGTGGATTCGAATACAACAAAGACCCGTACGGCATCATCTATGCTATCCAGCGCCTCGACCGCGAGACCGGTAAAGTCGAACGGTACGTCGATGGTGCAGGAGGTTCTGTGCGGCCTCAACCTTCCCCCGACGGTAAGACGATCGCCTTCGTTCGCCGCGTCCGTCTGCAGACTGTTCTCTACGTGTACGACATCGAGAGCGGACGCGACACTCCGATCTACCGGGACCTGAGCCGCGACCAGCAGGAAGCATGGGCCAACTTCGGTGTCTACCCCGGCTTCTCATGGACCCCCGACAACTGCTCCATCGTCGTCTGGGCTGGCGGCAAGATCCGCCGGATCGACGTGCGCACCGGCGCCGTCACGGACATTCCGTTTCAGGTCCGCTCGAAGCACCGGATCACGGAAGCCGTCCGTTTCGCTCAGGACGTGGCCCCGGATGATTTCGATGTGAAAATGCTTCGCTGGGCGTCGGTCTCGCCGGATCGGAAGTCCGTACTCTTCGGTGCCCTCGGCAAGCTCTACGTGAGACCGCTCCCCGATGGACATCCCAGGCGCCTGACGACCGACGACCGGAACCTGGAGTTCTATCCCTCCTTCTCTCCCGACGGCAAATGGATCGTCTACACCACGTGGAATGACGATGAGATGGGAGCCGTGCGGAAGGTGTCCGCCCGCGGTGGCGCACCAACGGTTCTTACCCGCACCAAAGGCACCTTTGTGGAACCATCGTTCTCTCCGGATGGCAAGCGGATCGTGTACCGACGCACGGGGGGCGACGATCTGCGCGGCGCCCTCTACAGCCGCGACCGCGGTATCTATAGCATGTCCGCTGACGGCGGCTCGGCCACGCTGGTCACGGACGAAGGAGCGCTCCCTCGCTTCAACAAGACCGGCGACCGCGTGTACCTCATCTCCGGCGAAGGAGACAAGACCGCGCTCGTCAGTATGGGACTCGCCGGCGAGAAACGGTTCGTGCATCTCCTGTCCGAAAATGCCCAGGAGATCGCGCTGTCCCCTGATGAACAATGGGTCGCGCTCGTCGAACGCTATCACGTCTATCTCGCCGTGTTTCCCCGCACCGGACAGGCCGTGAACATCGGTCCTGCTTCCACCGACTACCCGATGAAGAAGCTCACGCGCGATGCGGGCAACTCCATTTCCTGGTCATCGGACAGCAGGACGCTGTACTGGACGCTGGGGCCTGAACTCTTCTCCCGCGACGTTACCAACACATTCACCTTCGTCCCCGGCGCGAAGGACTCGGTCCAAGAGAAGCCGGACACGGTGGGCGTGTTTATCGGTTTCCGTCAGACGACGGACCGTCCGACAGGTGCCGTGGCATTGGTCGGAGGCACGGTCGTGACGATGAAGGGGGATGAGATCCTTCGGGATGCGACGGTGATCGTGGAACGGAACCGCATCACGGCGGTGGGCCCTTCGGAGGCCGTGAAGATCCCCCCGGGTGCGAAGATGATCGACGTGCGCGGCAAGACGGTCATGCCCGGCATCATCGACGTCCACGCACACGGAAATTTCGGGTCGTGGGCACCGTTGACGAACTGGCGCTACTATGCCAATCTCGCATTCGGTGTGACGACCATGCACGACCCCTCTGCGTCGACCGACATGGTGTTCACGAACTCCGAGATAATCAAGGCGGGTTCCATGGTCGGTCCGCGGCTGTATTCGACGGGGACCATCCTCTACGGGGCTGAGGGTTCGTCCAAGGCGATCGTGAACTCGTACGACGACGCATTGGCTCACTTGCGTCGGCTCAAAGCGGTAGGCGCATTTTCCGTCAAGTCCTACAATCAGCCCCGACGTGACCAACGACAGCAGATCATCGAGGCAGCGCGTGCGCTGGAGATGATCGTCGTTCCGGAAGGCGGATCGACATTCTTCTGGAATCTCTCGATGGTTCTCGACGGCCATACAGGGATCGAACACAATTTGCCCGTCTCGCCGATCTACAAGGACGTGGTCCATCTGGTGTCCCGATCCAAGACGGCCCTCACCC
The DNA here is from genome assembly GCA_964362905.1 of uncultured Ignavibacteriaceae bacterium. GTDB lineage: Bacteria > Bacteroidota > Ignavibacteria > UBA10030 > UBA10030 > 2-02-FULL-55-14. Next base: position 350 of record CAYIHQ010000034.1, on the reverse strand, counting down.
CCACACTCATCGTTCACTACAGCGGCCTGTCGGGTGAGAACTACTGGTACCAAAACTCAAAGGTGTGGGAAAATGAACGCCTACTGACCTTTACACCGCGCGACATCGTCGACAGCCGCTCACGGCGACGACTGATGGCGGAGGAGGATGACTACTCCTACATCACCACTTCCAAGACCCTGAAACAGGTCCTCGATGTCGGCGGAAGAGTGCAGCTCGGTGCGCACGGACAGTTGCAGGGCCTCGGCGCCCACTGGGAATTGTGGATGCTGCAGCAGGGCGGCATGACCAATCACGAAGCGCTCCGGTGCGCCACGCTGTCCGGGGCTCAGTACCTGGGCCTCGACAAG
>CAYIHQ010000033.1:0-11113 GCA_964362905.1 uncultured Ignavibacteriaceae bacterium | reverse complement strand
CTGCCATCGTCAAGGGGCCGCAGAATCCCCATTACATCGATGTGAAACCGAGCTACATGATGAAACTGAGGTCGGCGGACTTGTTTCTCATCGTGGGCATGCGATTGGAGATCTGGGCACAGCAATTGATCGACGGTTCCCGCAATCCAAACCTCCTAGTGGTCGATTGTTCCCGGACTGTGGCCAAACTGGAGGTACCGTCGGGCCGCATTGATGCCAGCGAAGGCGATGTGCATCCACTTGGCAACCCGCACTACTGGCTTGATCCGTCGAATGTGCGGCTCATGTTGGAGGAGATCGTCGCGGCCCTCGCGCACGTGGCTCCCTCGGACGAGTCGTGGTTCCGTCAGAACATGACGAACTATCTCGCACAGCTCGATGTCAGGATGGCAGACTGGAAACGCCGCCTGACTCCCTTCCAAGGCACACCTCTCGTCACGTATCATTCCAGTTTCAGCTATCTGATGAACCGGTTTGGGCTGGTGGTCGCCGGGCATGTGGAACCGAAGCCGGGCATTCCACCGACCCCGTCCCACACAGCCGCTTTGGTGAAGATGATCCGCGACCAGAAGATCGGGGTGATCGGCGTCGAGCAGTTCTTCGAAGAAAGCGTCCCGACACGCATAGCGGAAACCACCGGTGCGCACGTGGTTCGGCTCTGCACGTCGGTCGGTGGGCGCGAAGGCACCGACACCTACCTGGATCTCATAGAATACAATGTGGCCGCGCTCTCTGCGGCACTCGGCGGAAAGCGATCATGACCACACCCTCATGCATTGAATTCAAGGACGTCAGTCTCGGGTACGGCACGAGGACCATCATCAGCGGGGTGAGTTTCTTGGTGTGCGCCGGGGACTTTCTCGGGATCGTCGGACCGAACGGGTCAGGAAAAACCACCATCCTTCGCGCCTTGCTCGGCATCCTGTCTCCCAAAGGGGGGTCGGTCGTGACACATGATCCTCCCGGCCGGCGACTGCGGCTTGGCTACGTGCCGCAGCGGGATCAGATCGATCATATCATGCCCTTCACCGTCGCTGATGTGGTGATCATGGGTCGGTATGCCCGGCTCGGCTTGTTCCGTCGGCCGGGTCGTGCTGACCATGAGGCGGTGCGGCGTTCGTTGCATCATGTGGACATCCAGTCTCTCGCGGACCGTTCCTATCGTGACCTCTCCGGAGGACAGAAACAGCGTGTGCTCATTGCCAGGGCGCTCGTGGCTGAGCCGGATATCCTGGTTCTGGACGAGCCGACGAACGGGATGGACCTCACATCTAGGACGTCAATCCTCGAATTGACCAAGGGACTGCACCAGAATGACGGAATGACCGTTATCATGGTCACGCACCTGCTGAGTGACGTCGCAAACTATGTGTCACGCATTGCAATAGTCGAACAGGGGCAATTCCAAGTGGGGGCAACAAGCGAGATCCTTACCGAAAAGAACCTGAGCCAGTTGTACCGGATTCCGGTGCGGGTCGCTCAACTGGAAGGGAACACAGTGGTGCTGGCAGGAGGGAAGAATGTCTGACCTTGAGCTTGTCCGCACCATTCTGGTGGAGTTCCCGTATGGACTCCTCGGGAGTCTCGTCGCCGCGGTGCTATGCGGTTACCTGAGCGTTTTCATCGTCTCCAAACGGATCGTATTCGTCGGTGCCACCCTGACACAGGTGGCGGTCGCCGGCATCGCGCTCTCGCATTTGCTCCTTCCCCATAGCGGAGCCGAGGTCGGCGCCATGGTGGTCACCTTGACGGTGGTCGTCGCTTTGGCCCGTTTGTTGCGCAGTGGACACGTCGCCAGAGACACGGTGCTGGGGATCAGTTTTGTCATCGCCATTGCTCTCCGGATCCTCATCATTCAAGTGAGCCCCGCGACGGAGGTCGCAGAGATCGACGCTATCCTCAAGGGCGATATGCTCTTTGTCACGCCCGACCAATTTATCATGTTGGCGGTCACGGCGGCGCTGTTGCTGGCGGTCCATCTTGCCTTTCAGAAGGAATTCATGTACGTCTCCTTTGACCCGGACACGGCCACAACGCAAGGGATCAGGGCGGAACGATGGGAGATCCTTTTCTATGTAACGATTGCCATCGCGATCAGCGTGGCCACACGCATTGTCGGGGATGTGTTCGTCTTCGGCTTCCTGGTTCTCCCGGCAGCGACTGCGGCGCTTCTGGCGCGGAGAATGTCGACGATCTTCCTCGTGAGCGTCATCGCTGGCGCGATACCCCCGTCGCTGGGTCTGTATGCGGCCTTCCGACTCGATCTCCCTGCCGGTCCGACCACGGTGGCCGTGTCATTCATTCTCTTCATCGTCACGTGGATCTTCCGGCGGCAACGGGCCTGACGTTTCCACATTGAAAAACTATGGAGCGACCCCTCAATAATAAAGTGTGCCTCGTGACTGGCGCGACCGGCGGAGTCGGGCAGGATGTGATCGCCAGGCTGCGAACGGAGGGCGCCGCGGTCTTTGGCGCCCATTCCGGCCGGCGAATTCCCCCGGAGTCTCCGGCGGGCGGATGGATCCCCATGGCGGCTGACCTGACGGACGAGGATTCGGTGCGCGGTCTCTTTGACGACGTGATCCAAAGAGCTGGTGCACTCCATGTCGTGGTCCACACAGTTGGGGGATTTTCGGCGACGGGCCCATTGGCGGAGACGGCGCTCGGGGATTGGGAACGGATGATGACGCTCAACTTGCGGTCGGCCTTCTTGTGTACTCGAGAATCGCTTCGACGGATGCACGGAATGCCATACGGTCGAATCATACTCCTCGGCGCTATGAGCGGGATCGCCATACCGGCCGGCCGTGCAGCGTATGGCATCGCCAAGGCGGGGGTTCACCTGCTCTCGGAAACCGCGTCCCGTGAGACCCGGGGGACTGGCGTGACAGTCAATGTCATCGCTCCCGGTATCATCGACACACCCGACAATCGAGCGTCGATGCCGGAAGCGCAACATTCCGAATGGGTGCATCCTTCGCAGATCGCCGACACGATCCTTTGGCTATGCGATCCTGACAATGCGGTCTCTGGCAGCGTCATCCGGCTTCCGGGCGGAGCCAGGAACGACTGAGAATCGACGGACTCAGATTCACGCGTCCTTGGAAAGGCCCGCGCTCAGGTGTGATAGAATTCACACGGATGGACCCGGGCCTTGCAGCATTCTACCGGGCGCACCTCCGCCGTCGCCAGGACTGTGGCATTTCCTGGCCGATTTACGTATTTTTCATGTTACTTTTACATCAAGACCATGTCTCTGACCGATCAAATCAACGCCGATCTCAAGGTTGCCATGAAGTCCGGCGACAAGGTCCGGCTCAATACCGTTCGTTCCATTCGCGCGCTTCTGATCGAGCTCTCCAAGCGGGGAACGGGAGCCGTCTCTGCCGACGACGAGCTCGCCGCGCTTCTCGCCGCCGCCAAGAAGCGCAAGGAGGCGATCGAAGTGTACGACAGCGCCGGTCGCAAAGACCTGGCTGACATCGAACGAACGGAACTCGCCGTGATCCAGGAATATCTTCCTCAGCCGATGACGCGCGATGATGCAGCTGCCGTCATCGTCCGCATCGTCGAGCAATCCGGTGCCTCGACCATGAAGGACTTAGGCAAGGTCATGCCGAGCGCGATGAAGGAGCTCAAAGGCAAGGTCGACGGGTCCGTGATCCAGGAACTCGTCAAGGCGCGGCTGGGAGGCGGAGCGTGATCCTCGATATTTTGCTGGGCGGTTGGCTCATCGGCGCCAGCCTGATGGGCGCACGGGATGGGGTCGTCCGAAAAGTAGTCTCATCGGCGATGACGATCGTCGCTCTTCTGCTCGGACAGATCTTCTTACGCGACGCGGCCGACTTTCTCGTCGAGAGCGCTGGCGTCGATCCGGCAAGCGCACCCGTACAAGGCTACCTGGCCGTGTTCTTCTTCATCGTTCTCGCACAGTCCCTCATCTATCGTTTCGCGACGGGCCCCTACAAGATCGGAGGCATCGCCGACCGGGTTGGCGGGGCCGTCATGGGCGTGGTGCAGGGCGTCCTGCTGTTGAGTTCGTTTCTGTTTATCATGGCGATAGCCGGCTCGCCTTCGAGGGCCATGAAGAGAGATTCCCGCATCTATGCTGGGATCGTGAATATCGCACCACAGATCCTCGATGCATTGACCACGCTGGGCCCTGAGGCGATGGAAGGACTCAAAGGATTGTCGTCGCCCGACTCATCTGCCGTGGACCCAGCGAAAGCTCGCGAAGCCGTCCGGCGGTTCCCCCCGTCCGCGGCGTCTCGCCGGATCGATTCTCTCCGCAACGCGAACCGCCGGTGAACACCTTTCCGGACCGCACAGAACGGACCGTCGATACCGCACTCCGGAAACTAGAGTTTCCGAAAGTTCTTGAGCGCGTGGCCCGCCATGCCGTCTCGGACCCGGGCCGAGAAGCTTGCGTTCGTATTGCTCCGCTTTCGGCGCCACCCGCCATCCGACAGGCTCTTCACGAGGTGACCGCAGCAAAAGAAATCCTCGTCGAAGATCACGCCACACCCCTCGCCTCCTTTCGGGATATCCGTCTGCACCTCAAGAAGACCCTTGTAGCGAATCAGGGACTGACGCCCCATGAACTGCTCGACGTCGCCCTGGTCCTCCGGACATCCCGCGAGATGCACCTCTTCCTGAAGCGACGAAGTGAACGGCACGCGGTCCTCGCGAGATTCCTGCCTCGCCTGTACGTCGATCGAGTGGTGGAATACAACATCTCACAGGCGATCGACGAACAGGGCGGGATCAAGGATTCGGCGAGCCGGGAACTTCGTCGGCTTCGGAGCGACATCGCATCAAGCCGTGAGTCGTTGCAGCGGCGGTTGGCCTCCATTCTGCGCCACGTCTCGGAACAGGACTTCGCGCAGGATGACATCATCACGACGCGCGAGGGACGTCTCGTGATACCCATCAAAGCGGAATTTAAAGGCCGGGTGTCCGGGTTCATCCATTCCACGTCCGCCAGCGGCGCCACGGTATTTCTCGAGCCGACAGAGACCCTCGAACTCAACAATGCCCTCCGGGAATTTCAGTTGGCCGAACAACGCGAGATCCTGCGCATCCTGTCCGAGTTGACGGCCCAGGTCGGCGAGATCCGCGATACCGTTGCCGAGTCACTCAAGGCCCTCATCGAGGTGGACGTCCTGTTCGCGTGCGGCGGCTACTCCATCGAGGTGGTCGGGAGTGCTCCGACGATCAGCGATGAACCCATCATCCGCATTGAGGATGGCCGACATCCCGTGCTTCTGCAACGCCACGACCGGAGCGACGTGGTGCCCTTGTCCGTGTCTCTGGGTGGTGAGTCGACCACATTGGTCATCACAGGACCGAACGCCGGCGGAAAGACCGTTGCGTTGAAGACCATCGGGCTCCTCTCCGTGTGTGCGGCCTCGGGTCTGCATATCCCCGCCGGCTCCGACACCACCCTGTTTCCGTTTGCCCCGGTCTTTGTCGATATTGGCGACGACCAGTCAATCGAGCAGGACCTGAGCACGTTCAGTTCGCATCTGGTGCATCTGCGAGAGATCGTGAACGGGGCGGACGACCGGTCTCTGGTTCTCGTCGACGAGATCGGTTCCGGCACCGACCCGGACGAGGGAGGTGCAATCGCCATGGCGGTGCTGACCGAGCTCCGTGCGCGGAGGGCCCTCTGTGTGGCCACAACGCACCAAGGATCCCTCAAGGCCTTTGCCCATAGCACGCCCGGCATCGTCAACGGTTCCATGGAATTCGATGCGAGCACGCTTCGACCGACATTTCGCTTCCGGGCAGGCGTACCGGGGAGCAGCTATGCGCTGGAACTCGCCGAGCGGATCGGCTTGCCGCAGGACACCCTGGACCTGGCGCGCCAGCGACTGGGACCCGACAAGATCCGCCTCGAGGCTCTCTTGGTCGAGTTGGAGCGCGTCCGCCAGGAGATCGAATTGGAACGTGTTTCGCTTCGGGGCGAGCGCGAACAGGTGGAGCGGCGAGAAGCAGACGTTTCCGTCAAACTGAAGACGTTGCGAGCGGAGTTGCGGGAGATGCGCTCGACGGCCCTGAGGGAAGCCAAGGAACTCGTGGCCTCAGGATCCCGGGCAATCGAACACGCGGTCCGCGAAGTACGTGAAAGCGCAGGAGACCTCGCGAAGATCAAGGCCACGCGGGCCAGCGTCGAGACCTACCGGACGGACATTGAACGACAGCATCAGGATCTGCAACCGGAGCCGGAAGAATTGTCAGCCTCGCTTTCCGTGGGAGACTGGGTCCGCCTTCGCGAAGGCAGGGAACCGGGTGATCTTGTGGCGCTCGAGGAGTGGAGGGCGATCGTGCTCTTTGGCACCCTCCGGATGCGGGTCGATCCGCGCAATCTCGTGCGGATCCCGAGGGAATCGGGCGCATCGATGCGTCCTCCACAACCGGCCCACGCCTATGAGCTCCCGGAAGCCGCACCCGAGGTGGATGTGCGCGGCATGACGGGTGACGAAGCCGTCGGAGTCGTGGAACTAGCGCTGGAACGTGCGGTCGTTGCAGGATTGCACCGGGTCGACATCATCCATGGGAAGGGGACTGGCGTCCTCCGGAAGCGCATCGGAGAGTATCTGAAAGACGCCCCCCATATTCGTTCCATTCGTCTCGGCGAATGGAACGAAGGCGGCGTGGGCGTCACCGTTGTGGAACTGGCCGACTGAGATGGTCACTGCGATTCAAAAGCTCCTTGTGGCGAATCGGGGAGAGATCGCCTGCCGCATCATGCGAACATGCCGCGACATGGGGATACGGTCTGTCGCCGTCTTCTCCGATGTCGCCCGGACCGCGCGTCACATCGACATGGCGGATGAGGCGTTCCCATTGGGTGGAGCCGCTCCGTTCGAATCGTACTTGCGTCAGGACAAGATAATTGAGGCCGCCGCCCGTTCGGGAGCCGACGCCATCCACCCCGGGTATGGGTTCCTCTCGGAGAATCCAGTGTTCGCGGATGCTGTCGCTGCGGCGGGATTGGTCTTTATCGGCCCGACCGGTGATGCGATCCGAAGGATGGGAGACAAGACGGCCGCTCGGAGACAGGCGAAAGCGTCGGGCGTGGCAACCGTACCGGGAACGCTCGACCCGTTGATTTCGGAATCGGAGGCGCTCGACATCGCCAACGCGCTCGGATATCCCGTGCTGTTGAAGGCGGCGGCAGGTGGCGGAGGTAAAGGAATGCGCGTGGTCACGGATCCGGAGGGGTTGCCGTCCGCCTACCGGGCTGCGCAGTCAGAGGCGCGTGGCGCCTTTGGCGACGATCGGGTGTATCTGGAAAAGTATATTCGTCACCCGCGTCACGTGGAAGTTCAGATCATTGCCGACCGGCATGGACACGCGGTCTACCTGGGCGAACGGGAGTGTTCCATTCAACGACGGCACCAAAAGGTCGTTGAAGAGACACCGAGCGTGATCGTATCGCCGGAGATGCGCGCCGCGATGGGCACGGCGGCCGTGCGACTGGCGGTTGCCGGAGGATATACCAACGCGGGCACCGTCGAATTTATCGTCGACGCAAACCGCAACTTCTTTTTCCTGGAAATGAACACCCGACTTCAGGTGGAACATCCGGTCACCGAAATGGTGACGGGCATCGACCTCGTTCGGGAACAGATCCGGATCGCGCAGGGTGAGGAGCTTTCATTCCGACAAGAAGAGGTGCGGCCGCGGGGCCATGCGATCGAATGTCGGATCTGCGCCGAGGATCCTGCGAATGACTTTTTCCCCTCGACAGGACGCCTTCACATCGTCGAACCTCCATCGGGCCCATTCGTGCGGGTGGAGAACGGGGTTCGGGCGGGGGACGAGGTAACGATGTTCTATGACCCGCTTCTGGCCAAGGTGGTGACGTGGGGACAAGATCGCACGCAAGCCGTGGAACGGATGCTCAGAGCGCTGGATGAATTTGCCATCGCCGGCATTTACACCACGATCCCGTTCTGCCGATTTGTTCTCAGGGACCCGGAATTCCTTGCGGGTCGTTTTGATACGCATTTTGTGGCAGATCGATTCCGGGCAGACCTACTGGATCCGCTGAGTGCTGGGGACACAGAAGCGGCAGCCGTGGCGGCAGCGTTCCTCCGAAATGATCATCGTTTGGGGACGACCGCACACACACCCGCAGCAATAGTCACCACAACGTCATGGATGCGACAGAAACGGGACTCTCTCCGCTAGGCCGAGGTGAGGTTCGAGTGAGCCTTCGGGGACGGACGCACACCGTCCGGTTCGAGGGTGAACACACTATCCACCTCGATGGGCGCACCCTTTCCGTCACGTTTCGGAAGTTGGAAGACGGAACGACCCTGATGGCGCTGGATGGCAAGGTCTATCGCCTCTGGGCGCACCAGACTACGGGTGATCAAGGAAGGGATCTCTGCCTCTGGTTGAATGGCAAGCAGGTCTCCTGCACAGTGGATGATCATCGAACCCTCCTCATGCAGAGCATGCGGGCTGGAGGAGGCGAACAGACCGGGCTTATCACGATCAAGGCCCCTATGCCGGGGCTCGTGGCCAAGGTGCTAGTGACGCCGGGAATGCTTGTTCAGAAGGGGCAAGGCCTCATCATTCTCGAAGCCATGAAGATGGAAAACGAGCTCAAGGCGGATCGGGCTGGAAGAGTAGAGTCAGTTTCTGCCGTAGAAAGGATGCCTGTCGAGAAGGGAGAGCATCTTCTTGTGATCAGTGTTTAGCATAGAAGACGCTTTAAAGGATGCGAATTAATATCTTAATTAGAAGACGAATACATGTCTCGATTTAAACCACTTTCTAAGTCAGAACCTGCCGTTGATATTGCCCTGGCTCATGAGCACGGCCTGACGGATGAGGAGTATCAGAAGATCCTGGATACTCTCCAGAGGGTTCCGACGTACACTGAGTTGGGAATCTACTCGGTTATGTGGAGTGAGCACTGTAGCTACAAGAACTCGATTGCGATGTTGAAGACCCTGCCGAGATCAGGGGGTAGGCTGCTTGTGGATGCCGGTGAGGAGAATGCAGGCCTGGTGGATATTGGTGGCGGACTCGCCGTGGCATTCAAAATCGAGAGCCACAACCATCCATCCGCAGTCGAACCATACCAAGGGGCCGCTACCGGCGTCGGAGGAATTCTGCGAGATATTTTTTCAATGGGGGCGCGCCCAATTGCAGCTCTGAATTCACTCAGATTCGGAAGTCTGACAGATCCACACATTCGGTATCTCTTCAAGCGAATTGTGAAGGGTATTGGTGATTATGGCAATTCTTTTGGGGTACCAACGGTTGCAGGTGAAGTGTACTTTGAAGACTGTTATGCCCGTAATCCCCTCGTGAATGCCATGGCTGTTGGCATCGTAGAGCATGGAGGAGTGGCAAAAGCACGCGCGAAGGGACGTGGGAACAGCGTCATGATCGTGGGTTCCTCGACCGGGCGGGACGGGATCCACGGAGCTACGTTTGCTTCCGAGGAAATTTCGGCGGCTTCCGAGGCGAAGAGGCCGGCAGTCCAAGTTGGCGATCCCTTCACCGAAAAACTCTTGCTCGAGGCGACCCTGGAGGCCATACGAACAGGGTATGTGGTGGGCGTCCAGGACATGGGTGCGGCCGGTATCACATGCTCGACATCGGAAATGAGCGCCAAGGGTCCGGCCGGCATGACGGTGGACCTGTCGCAGGTTCCGTTGCGCGAGTCAGGGATGACAGGATATGAGATCATGCTTTCAGAATCGCAGGAGCGCATGCTATTTATTGTTCAGAAGGATCATGAGGTATACGTGAATAAGATCTTTGCCAAATGGGATTTACATGCAGAGATCATTGGCACAGTCGAGGATTCAAATTGGCTGCGGGTGCTCGTCGACGGAAGGGAAGTGGCGAAGATTCCGCCGCAATCGCTGGTGCTCGGAGGAGATGCTCCGGTGTATACCCGGGAGTCCAGGGAACCTGGCTACTTGCGGGAGACACGTGCATTCGACGTGCAGAGCGTCGGCATTCCGGGAGATCTGAAGGCGGAGTTCGTGGCATTGATAAGTCACCCCAGCATCGCGAGCAAGCGATGGGTCTACGAGCAATATGACAGTATGGTGCGGACGAACAGCGTCCTGACCCATGGCGGCGATGCGGCAGTCGTTCGCGTAAAAGGTACGACGAAGGGACTTGCCGTCAAGACGGACTGCAACGCTCGCTACGTGTATTTGAACCCTCGGAAGGGTGCACAAATCGCTGTAGCTGAAGCGGCTAGGAACGTTGTGTGCGTTGGGGCTACCCCCGTAGCAATCACTAATTGCCTGAACTTTGGCAATCCGTATGATCCCGAGGTGTTTTGGCAGTTCAAGGAGGCGGTCTTGGGGATTGGGGAAGCATGTCGCCATCTGAACACCCCCGTGACAGGTGGGAATGTCAGTTTCTACAATGAGAGCCCAGATTCCTCTGTCTATCCCACACCGGTCATTGGCATGTTGGGGATATTAGAGCAGATCGAGAAGGCCGTGGGATCGCGTGTGAAGGCATCTGGAGAGGTATTGCTGCTGGTAGGACCGATGAGTGATGATCTCGGAGGGTCGCAGTATCTCCAAAATCGACTTGGACGGCCGGCAGGCGATGCACCGGAGTTTTCCCTGGATGTGGAGCGGTCCGTCCAGAAGGCCGTCCTGGCCTGCATTGAAGCTGGATTCGTCTCTGCGGCTCATGATGTATCAGATGGCGGCCTGGCTGTCACTCTAATTGAGATGGTACTGGATGCGGCCTGTCTGGGGTTAGATGTCTCGTTTGCGGCGGGTCCCGGTCAGCGCATGGATGGATTGCTATTTGGTGAGGCGCAGTCACGCATTGTAATAGCCGCGCGGCCGGAGAATGCGGGACCGGTCGAGGAGATGTGCAGGCAGGCGGGAGTAGAGGTGCGGAAGATTGCGTCGGTGACGGAAACCGGGCGATTCCGGGTGAATGAAACCGTTATGGACCTAAGCGTCGAAGAGCTGAAGAGGGCTTACAGCAACGCAATTCCGGCATTGATGGCGAACGAGCTGTAGCTCGTTTCGCTTGGTGCATTAGATAACATAATATGCATTATACGACCGATATGAATTTCGCGACCTTGAGCGAACGGGGCCGGATC
>CAYIHQ010000032.1:0-11199 GCA_964362905.1 uncultured Ignavibacteriaceae bacterium | reverse complement strand
AGAACCCTCCGGCGATCTGCTGGGCCGGAATGGGTGGATCCTCGTCGGTCACCTGTGCCGTCGCCACCGGCCGGGGGATCGGCACAATGCCGGCCGATGCAGCATCTGCGTTGACGACCAGCAGGGAGAGCGTGTCGATCGGGGTCCGCACTACGAGGGTCGCATGGGACAACGGCTCCAAACCGTATGACAAGGAGATGCCGGGCGAAATCCATGGAGCGCTCACTGCCGGCGTCATGCGGGGAAATCGGGCACCCTGTGCGTAGGACCGCCGTGTATCGGCCCGATCCGCCGTAAAGTGATTCCACACCGAGAACTCCCGGAACGCCTCTCGCAACGACGACCCGCGCGACTGCAGCATTCGGTTGAGTGCCGGCAAAACCCGCGCCCGGGACACTTCGTCCCACGCCTGACGCATGGCATCCTGGCCGAACCGTTGCCCCAGATACAGCGCGAACACAGAACGCTCGTACCCTCGGAAACTCATGTTGAAGGTGGCGAGACTGGCTCCCGGGAACAGCGCGAAATAGTCCGGGACATCCAGAAGATAGTCCTCGACCGAAGGATAGAGGACCGTCTCCATCCATACGGAGGAGAGCTCGTAAAAATAGTACTCACGCGTGTCCCAGATGCCGTACGCACCGATTTGAACGGCGTGAAAGAATTCGTGTGCCGCCGTGATCCGCAGTCCATCCAATCCGTTCGTGCGAAGTCCGGCGAAATCATTTTCGACGACGAGGTGACTTACATACCGCTCATTCGGGCCGCCCGGCAGCGGCAATCCCTCCGGGATCGTCTCGCCGAATAGTCCAGGGGAGAGGTCTTTGAGATACACATCGTACGCCGCATTCCCGCCGGCCGTATCCGGGGGTGGAGGAAGATACTGCTGGCCATCGACGATGCGATGCCAGACCTCATCGAAGATCGCAGCTGCCGAATCCACAAAGGCGTCGGCCGTGCCGGGAATCGGCTGTCCGGCTGGGGTCAGGAGCGCGGGAGTATTGGTGCCGACCGTGTCGAAGTGGATTCGAAACCGCCCCGACGGCGAACGCCGTGAGGTGTGCATGATTGGACGATCATCCATCACTAGGGAGACAGAAGTGCGTCCCTCCAGGTGTTCTGCGAGCCAGGCGAACCGAAACGTCGAACCACATTTCACCGTCTCTCCTCTCGCGGCGCGCTCCGTCATCGCCTGAATCATCTCCTGCGACGCGAGACGTTGGGTCTGACCGACCTCCTGCGCCACAAGCAGCGCGGCAGGTGTCGTCAGGAGCAGAAGACTTCTCAGCAGCCGGATCATGGCTCCTGCTCGGATTGTGCCCGCTGGATCAAGGACGGCCCGTCGTACACGACAACGGCCCCCCAGTCGGACCGTGTGACGATCAGGTCCGGTCGTGTGTCTCCGTTCATGTCGGCTACCGCCACACCGCCGATATCTCGGGCGCTGACGAGGATCTTCCACGGCTGAAACGTCCCGTCTCCCTTGTTCTTCCACCAGCCAACGCCGCCGCGGCGCGTCACCTGAGCGACAATGTCGGCGAACCCGTCTCCGTCCATGTCGGCAGCCGTGAACCGCGAGCGGCTCTCGATGCGGACAGAGGAATCCACGAGCTCCGGGGCGCCAAACGTGCTGTCCTGCTGGCCGAGCAGTGTGTAGATGCACTGTGCGGTCCGCGGAAAGACCACCACGAGGTCCTGCAACGAGTCTGCATTCACGTCGGATGTCCACACATACGCCCGTTGGGCCGAACGAACCGGAAACTCCTGAAACGTTGTTCTGCGTCGCATCGTGAATGACGAGTCGCTATATGCCACGCCCAAAGAGACCTCGGTCGTGTCATCCGGTTTGTACACCATGATCAGGTCGACAAGCCCGTCTCCATCCACATCTTCCACGGCCGCCCCCAGCAGGCTCGCGGGCGCAGACAGGGTGAGCCCCCGTTCCAGATACGTCTCCGGCCGTATGGGCTCGAACACGGAGACGCCGACGTTGGAAGCGGTCGACCGGTGCTCAACCGTCAGCGAATGCCGATTCGGTCCCGTCAACGTCTCCACCGCCCATTCCGGCGTCCCGGCCACGGGGAGTTCCGTGGTGGTCACAGAATGGTCCGACACGTCGAGATCGATCGCCGCAACGAGTCGGGCATCGGGGTGAGTCGTGACCAATCGCACGACACCTTTCTCGACCGCGCCTCCGGCGATGCCCGCCACATCCCGTGGCACATCGATCTGCATTTGAGGCGGCACGGAATCTCCCGTACCACCCCAGACGACAGACACCCTCTGGCTTCCACGGTTCGCCACAGCCAGGTCTGGATGGCCGTCAGCATTCAGGTCGGCAGCCACCAGCCCCTCCGGCCTGGCTCCAACGCTGAGCCACACAGAGTCCTCCCATGATCGCAGCGGCTGGCCGGATCGCAAGAGAATGGCGGTCAGCTGTTCAGGAACGAGGGTCATCACATCAATGCGGCTTTGTCCAGGCACGGGTATCGGAAACGCCCATTGCGCGCGCTCCGGTACACCCGCCTCGATGGTTTCTACGTCCTCCCGATCGGTCGCGAAATGGTGCACGCGGAGCACCCCAGAGGGAAGCAACGTCACGAGGTCCGCGTCGCCACGCGCGTCAAGGGTGACGAGGAATGAGGAGCGCACCACTCCGCCCGTGACGATCCGATGCCGGCGAGCCAGATCGCCCCGGTCGTCCATGCTCCAATACGCGACCTCGCCGGGGGCATTCTGGACCATGAGGAACCGGACGGGTTCGTCGGATCGTGGATCGGCCAACAGGATCCGATCGGCTCCGGTTTCAGATCGGTAGAGACCCTGGTCCAGGAACCTCCCGCTGCCCACGCCGTACAAGGTGTGCAATTCACTGCGCACCCAATCGAATGCGATGAGGTCGGGGATCTCATCATTGTTCAGATACGTCAGAACCGCATCCCGGACAGGAAGGTCGGGTGCGATGACGCGCCCCGGCTGCCATCGTCGTCCCCCGCGATTCAGGAGTAACTGGATGCCCGGCTCGTTCTCGTCGAACACCAGCAGTTCCGGGAATCCGTCCCCGTTCACATCTGCGACAATGACGCGTGACGGCGTCACCGGACTTGCGACCACGGCCAGCGAACGCAAAGTATCCCCGCCCGCCCACTCCCGTGCCACGTGGATCGTGCGCGACGTCCGGTCAATGAACAACAATTCAGGCGATCCGTCGCGGTCAACATCCGCCGATTGGATCTCGGAGAAGGCGGGAGTTCCCGGGATGGGTTGGAACCGCCAGTGTCGGCGGAGCGAATCGCCGACGGCCAGCAGAACGCGGCCCGAACGTTGATTCCACAGCAGGATCGCCGCGCTGTCGCCAGGCCACGCGAACACGAAGATCCCGCGGTCGACGACCTCCGGCAGATCAAGAGGGACGAGCTCGCCGAACGATCCCGGCATCGACTGTCCAAGCGCAGCCGGCGCCGTGATCACCAGGGCTGCAGCGACAATTGACAGCACTGCGGCAAGGTGTGAATGACGGGGCTTCACGGAACGGCGGTCGGGGCGCGGCGGGTCAGAAGCGCTTTCGGTGAAGGAGGCGGAGTGCGCGGCGTCGAGCCGCATCGCGATACCGGCGCCGCTCTTCGGCGGTCGCGGGTCGGACGGGCGGAACAGAGGTCGGACGCCCGACATCGTCCAGTGCCACAAATGTGAGATAGGCCGTATTCGTGTGCTTCTTCTCGCCGGTGGCGGGGTTTTCTTTCGAGACCTTCACACCCACCTCCACCGACGTGTGGAACGCCCTGTTCACCGAGGCCCGCAACACCACGACCTCACCCTCTTTGATGGGATGGATGAAGTTGAGTTCGTCGACCGATGCCGTCACGCAGATCCGATTCGTGTGGCGCCACGCTGCGATCGCTCCGGAGATATCGATCCAATGCATCAATCGTCCCCCGAGAAGATTCCCCAACCGGTTCGTGTCGTTCGGCAGGACCATCTCGGTCATTTCCACATGAGACGACCGGACCGGTTTTCCGGAAACGGGCTTACGAGCCATGGGACGAAGCTCCTTGCCGGGTCGAGTCTGTGTCCTGGATCTTCTTCGCTTTGCCGTCCCGCGCGTCGCGCGACAGCTGATCCGCCTCAGGGCACAGTTCACTTGAGGGATACCGCTGCAGGAAGCGGGCGAGGACCGTCTCGGCCTCGTCGAATCGTTTTCGGTTGATGAGTGCCTCCGCTTTCCGTATGTGGGCCGGCTCGGCGAACGGCGTGTCGTGGTATTTCTCCAACACCAGGTCGAAGTAGTACGTGGCGGCCTTATTGTAGCTCATCTTGAGATAGATGATGCCGCTGTCAAACTCCTTCTGCGCCAGCTTCGCGGTCAATCCGCGGATCCTGCTGTCGGCCGCTGATGCGAGCGTGTCGGTCGCGTGATATTCCAGGAACGTCTGATATTCCTCGATCGCCTTCCGCGTGAATTCCTGGTCCAGGGTGGAACTCGGAGACGATTCGTAGTAGGAGGTGGCCTTGCGGAATCGAGCCTGACGGATGTACTCGCTCGCGGGCATTGTTCGCAGGAGCACGTCGTACTCGTACGCCGCCAAGATGTACTCGCCCCGGGCAAAGCGGGCCTCGGCCATGTAGAACTGCGCGTCGTCCGCCCATTGCGTCCCTCCAAATTGGAGCGACACGACCTTGAACTCCTCGATGGCCTCGAGGTAGTCTTCGTCCTGGAAGTACGACTTGCCGAGCCGGAATCGGTGCTCGGCCGAGAGCTGCTGAAGCGCTTCCTCAGCGGTGCAGCCGGCAAGCAAGACAACGAACAGCACCGGCGCGAGCCATCGAAGACTACGGTGCAGAATCAGAAGAAACATGGATGATCCCCTGTGAACGACGAAACTGAAGAGATGACCCTTTTTCAAGTCGGGCCACAAGACTGTCCTTTGCAGAAGGACTCACATCCCAGCGCGGCTGCAACCCCGCCTGGAGTGGTATGAGGGAAAGCGCCGATATCCGTGGCCTGCCCGCCGTGCGGCGAACTGTGATCCGAGCCGCGAGGCCGATCTGAGTCCAGTATCTCTGCGGCTGTGCGAACACAAAATTGCCAAGAGAATGGACGATCCACGTTTCCCCCACCCGCTCGATACCCTGGGGAACGTGGGGATGATGTCCCAGCACGACGTCGGCTCCCGCTTGCGCCAGCCACCGCAGGTGGGCAAGCGAACGACGCGAAGGCCGGTCGCCGTATTCTCCGCCTCCGTGATAACTCGCCACAACAATATCGGCGCGTGCTCTGGCAGCGCGCAGGGCTGCCTCCGCCGACAAGCTGTCAAACAGCGCGATGTGCTCCGACCAACGGCCCTTGAGGTTGACAAATTCCGTGAATGCGACGAACGCGATCCTCACACCCCGGACAGCCACCACAGCCGGTGCAAAGAGTGAGACGGAATCGACACTCGTTCCGGTCCATGCGATGCCCGTCAACTCCAAATTCGCGATCGTTTCCCGCAACGCCCGGATCCCAAAGTCGAATGCATGGTTGTTCGCGGTCGACACGACATCAATGCCCGCCTGCCGCAACGACCAGGCTCCGGCGGGGGGACCGCAGAAGATCAAATTGACCTTCGGATGCTCCGTGACACCGCCCTGGTCCGTCAACGGACTCTCAAGATTGACGAAGACCAGATCTGCCTTGCGCAGCGAGTCCGCAACAAATCGAAACGGATAGAGGGTGTCTCCGCGCAGGATCACCTGACCCACCCTGCGGCCCAAATTCACGTCGCCGAATGCCAGGATCTCGACGTCCGTGCTGTCCGTCTGCGACCGCAGGCGGCCTAACCCCATCGTCGCAACCACCAGAAAAATCGCCGTCCGACGCCGCATCAGCTTCGCACAGTGAAGAACAGATAGATGATGAGCGCCGCCGCCCCCGCCACGACCGTCGGAACGACCAGTCGCTCCAGAAGGCCATCTGCCTCGTCGCCGTTCCCGGATCCCTGCGGAGACAGGATGCGACTGTAGACCACCGCTCGCTCGGGCATTCGTTCGATGCGAACATCGAATGACGAGCCAGAGCTGGAGTCCGCCCACACGCGGCGCACCCACAGGACCGATCCCTGGACGCCTTCCGGCACGCGACGCCGCGGAGCGAATCCCGCCTCCACCAGAGCTTCGGAGAAGCCGCCGGCGACGACATCCAGGCTGTCCGCGGCCACCTGCAAGTAGACGGGCGACGACAGCCGATGACCGGCAGCATCGATCATCATGCGCGCTGTTGCGACGGCATCGCTTCGTATGCGCGAAATGGGCGCACCCTCCTGCGACAGCCCGGCGGCCGACAGCCCTCCGCACACGACCAGGAGGGCCGCGAATCGAGCGATCGTCCTTCTACGCGTAGATACCTCGGATCTTGAGCGTGCGCGCCACTTTGTCGATCGCCACGATATAGGCGGCGATGCGCAGCGTGACCTTGTATTGTTCCGAGGTGGCATAGACCGTGTCGAACGCCTCTCGCATCATCTTCGCGAGACGCGTGTTGACACGCTCCAGCGACCAGAAGTACCCGACGCGGTCCTGCACCCATTCGAAATACGACACCGTCACGCCGCCGGCATTTGCCAGGATGTCCGGAATGACCAGGATGCCCTTGTTCTGCAGGATCGGGTCCGCCGCGGCCGAGGTCGGACCGTTCGCCCCCTCGCAGATGATCCGTGCCTTGATGTGGCCAGCGTTCTTCCGGGTGATCTGGTCCTCTTTCGCCGCTGGCACGAGAACATCGCATTCGAGTTCGAGCAGCTCTTCCTGGGTGACGCAGTCTCCGCCGGCAAAGCCCGCGAGGGTCTTGTTCAGCTTGATCCATTCCTGGGCTTTGGTCAGGTCGATCCCCTTCCGATTGTGGATGCCGCCGCTGATATCGCTGATCCCCACCACCTTGCATCCTTGTTCGGCCAGCAACAGGGCTGATACGGAGCCCACATTCCCAAATCCCTGCACCACCACCGTGGTCTGCGCGGGCTTCATGGCCATCTTCTCCATCGCCGCCATCGTCACCAGCATGCACCCGCGCCCCGTGGCCTCACGCCGACCGAGCGAGCCACCGAGGAGCAGAGGTTTTCCCGTCACAACGCCGGGCTCGGTGCGGCGCATATGCATGCTGTACGTGTCCATGATCCACGCCATGACCTGCTCGTTCGTGTTCATGTCGGGGGCCGGGATATCCTTGTCCGGCCCGATGAGGTCTAACAGGCTGGCGGTGTAGCGACGCGTGATCTTCTCGATGACCAACTGAGACAATTTCGACGGATCGCAGCGGACGCCCCCTTTCGCACCACCAAACGGGATGTTCATCACCGCGCACTTCCAGGTCATCCAGGCAGCCAGGGCTTTCACTTCTTCGAGATTCACATCCGGCGTGTAGCGGATGCCTCCTTTGCCAGGGCCTAGAATGTCGTTGTGGATGACACGGTACCCCTCAAACACCCTCACGTCCCCGTTATCCATCGCGATCGGCAGGGACACGATCACCTGCCTCACCGGGGTTTTAAGGTATTCGTACAGCCCGGCATCCAGATTCAGCAGGTGCGCGGCAACGTCGAAACGTTGCATCATGGACTCGAAGGGATTCTCTTTGTCCAGAACCGGCGAATGGTCGCCGAAGGGGGATGGTTTTGTGAGGTCCATAGGATTGGAGGTGGCGGTCATTTGACCGCGAAGAACAAAGGTACCAAAAAGGAGCAGCAGTATCAACGAACACGCCGGTCGGCTGGTAGCTCAGCCTGAAATGGGGAACCCCTGAAGTCTGGAAGGGAAAGAGAGAAAAGAGGAAATGTCAAGTACAGCAGTGCTAGAAAAGGTACTGATGATAACTCTGTCGAATATCTTCTTTCATCTGTCCGAGGGATTTGAGGATCTCCGAGATGGTCTGTTGACGAAGAACCGCAAGGGGATTGGAGGAGATGACCCCGGCTAGTTGACACGATTTGAATTCGGCTTCTGAAATCTCAGCGCTGAGACCCAGAACGTAGAGCTGTATCTTTGTGTCGTTTTCGAAGTAGTCTTGATTTCCAAGGAGGAAATACTCTTGGAGGGTAGGTTTGTATCCCAGAGAAAACTTGCCTTCACCCCTGTTGTACTTACCGGGACAACAATTATCGGCTGTGATGGAAGGTGAATCTTGTTGAGAACAATGATGAGCTTATCGGCGACGTTTCCTTCTTCAGGATACTTGTACTGCCAGTGTTTGTAAACCTGGCCCCTGACAACGAGAGCATCTGACATTACGAATGGTGGTTGTGCTGAAAGGCCAGCATTTCCTCCATCTTCTCGGCAGCCTCTTTCTTGCTAATCTTGCTTTTTTCAGTAATCAGATCCAGATAGTCGATGAAGGCCCCTTGACCTTTTCGCTTCACTGTAACTGTCCACGGCTTTCCTGGTTCGTGCGAGGCACGCTCAGCGTCTTTGGCTGTAGTGTACTTGTAGATCTCAGCAACTTCGCCCATTAACCGCTGTTGTCGTGGCGTGAAAATCGAAAGATCTGGACTACGTAGCGCGTGAAAAGTAATGGAAAACCTCGGCTTACTTTCGTCGTCAACTTCATATTCTTCCTTGGTCGCGCGCAATGCATCTCGCATGTCTTCGGGCAGAATCACGTCTTGGCCCTGGGTAATCTCCTCGTGCAGGTCATGGGGTACAGGGCCATGGGGGTATGCCTTGTAGCGGACAAAGGTGACCGGAACACCCGTCTCCAAGAAATGTCCGAAATCGAGTTCTCCAAGGACTTTCCACATAGTAGTCTTCACCGGATATCTCAACTCACGGGCGAAGAACACCATTACTTCCTTAAGTCGCCGTCGGAGTATATCAGATTTCTGTTTAGGCATAATGGTCGCGCTCAATAGTCGGAAAAAACTTGACCAAATCAAGTGCCATTTATCACATTACGCAGATATAGCGCCAGAGGTTCTGGGGCCGAAACAACCGGGAAATAGTAATTGCTGCGCGGGAATGACTGCAGATAAAATGATCCATGGTGGCCGGCCGTCAACGGCGGCGGATGCGTTCGAGATTGAGGAGGAGGACATCAGGACGCTCGTCGAGAGCGTGCCGGGAGGATCGGCGGGCGCGGCGCACTTCTGCGTCGTCCAAGCGGGCAATCACCAGTTCTTCATCATGGGGGCGCGCTTCCACGACCATCCGGCCCGACGGCGCCATGACGGCCGAACCGCCCCAAAAGGCGACGCCGTCTTCCACGCCGACTCGGTTGATGAAGACGGAATACATGCTTAATAAACGCGCGTACGATCGATGATGCTCGTGATTCACCAGCCGCTGATCGGTCCCTTCAGCTTCCCCTCCCAGGCGGGCCGGGCTGGCGGTCAACGACAGCATCACCTCCGCCCCGTCCATGCAGAGGAGATACGGAAGTGACACGTGCCAGAGGTCTTCGCAGATAAGCATGCCGATACGACCCAGCCGTGTGTCGAATGCTGCGATCTGCGCACCCGCCGAGAAGTACCGTCCTTCCTCGAACATCCCGTACGTGGGGAGATAGATCTTGCGATGAATGTGCCGCACCTCTCCGTCCTCGAGATAGACGGCGGCATTGTACAGCCCGTGGTCGGCTCCGGATTCCACGCATCCAAACGCGATGCCGATCCGCTTGCTCAAGTCCCGGAGAGGCTGGAGACGCCGGTCCGTCCGCGGGTCGAGCGCCACTTCGCCAGTGAGGTCCCGCAGTGTGTAACCCGTGAGGCTCAGTTCCGGGAACACGACGATCTCCGCACCGGCCCGCATCGCCTCTTCTGCACGTTGCAGATGCCGTTCCAGATTGGCGGCGACGTCTCCAAGCACCGCATCCGTCTGAGCAAGGGCAAGTGTTCCGTGGAGGGGCATGGCAGCAACTATCGGATCACTACATCATTGGGGAGTTCATTGCGGTCGTCCGCGCGCCGGGGCACATGGCGCCGCAACACATCGACCACCTCGCGCACGGCATCGAGCAGGCCATCCCGAAACTGGCGGCGCCCAAACCTCTCCGCCATGGGCGTCGCAATCCGCGTCCAGGTGTCTGGTTCGACGCGGGCATGGATCCCCTCATCGGCGAAGATACAAAACTCTCGGTCCTCCAACAGAAGGAACAGAAGCACCCCCGTCCGGTCCCGCGTATTCGTCATGCCCAACGCCTCAAATTCCCTCCGGGCGATCTGCTCGATGGAGAGAGGCCGTTCCGCCCGCGTCCGCCGCTGTCGGATCTCGACACGGATCTCGCCGCCAGTCTGCTGTTCGGCCGCCGCGACAGCGTCGCCGATCGCAGCCAAGTCATGGGAACTCAGGAGTGGTTTGACGAGGTTCATGGCGGCGATCAGGACAAATCGATCATGCGTATGTCCTTGATGTACTGGACGGTTTTGTCTTCTCGCAGATTCTTGAGCTTTTCCATTTTTCCCTCGATGCGCTCGATGTTCTCCCGGATGAGCCCCAGGTACCGAGCCGCCTTCTGTTCGCGTTCCTTCCCTTCGAGCGTCTGCACGATGCTCTTCATCGCGCCCAGAGGGGCCGTGATCTGCGCGGTGATGCCGACGACCATCTCCTGCATGGCCTCCAGGCGGCTGCGGCGGGTGTCGAGTTGCTCGTATTCGCGAACCAGCACATGCTTCTCATGCACAGCAGCAATGGTCTGCGGAAATCCATGGCTAGCGATGTCTTCCTTCACGATGAACTCCCGCACACCGAGCTTCATGACCTCCAGCACCAGGTTCATGTCCCTGTGCACCGTGAGGAAAACGATCGGGATCGCGCAGCCGCGTTCGATCAGCGCGCGGGCGGTTTCGATGCCGTTCATGTCCGGCAAATGGTAGTCCATCAGCACCACATCGATGTTCTTGTCCGTCGCGAGCCGTTCGAGCGCCGCAGCGCCCGTGGCGCATGACGATACTCGGAACTCAGCGACCTCGGACCGTGCGAGCACCATCTCCACAAGGTGGACAGTCTCTGGTGTGTCCTCAACGAACAGGATGTGGATGGGACGGGGATCGCTCATGTCATTGGGGATGGAGACGACGAAACCCCATGGCGCGCGGACAGGTTCACGCGACGCCCCACATAGGGAGCCAGTTCCTGAAGGCGCTCGAGGAGACGCCGGAACTTGTCCGGGCGCAACGATTGATAACCGTCGGACAGGGCGCTTTCCGGGTCGAGTTGCACCTCGGCACGGATCTT
>CAYIHQ010000031.1:0-11278 GCA_964362905.1 uncultured Ignavibacteriaceae bacterium | reverse complement strand
CACCGCCATGTTCTATTTCAAGAACTTCTCCCGATCAACCAGGTTTGGGACATCCTCGGTTAGGCACGCAACACTAACTGCCGAGAGCCTTAAGTGCCTGCCAGGAAAGGCGGGCGCTGGACGATGCGATTCTGGTTGTGGGTCTCTTTCAGACTTCTGATCTGCAAAACTCTTTACCGACTCGCCCGCCGCTTTTCGATTCCGCCACCACTGGCAACTGTGCCTTACCTAAAAATCTGGTAGGCGTTGCTGCCTAACGTTCAAAATCACCGGCCTGCGCAGCTTTTCGCGCAGGTCCGGTGCATTGATGGGTTCGGCCTCTACTTCTTGCCGATGCCCGGAGCATGATGAATGATGTCTTCCTGCGTTAGATCGCCGGCAGCGCTTCCAAGTAGCTCTTTACGAACCGAGATAACGATGGACAATGGGTTGTATTCAGAATTCGGCTTCGATAATGCCTTCCCCATAGACCTGTAAACGTCCGCCGGAAGCCACATAGCAAGCTCCCACGATAGGCGATTAGCCTTCAGGTAGTCCTCTTCAGAGCTTGTCTCCTTAAGCATTCTTGCAAGAGCCATATATTCCGCGACTCTCTCGGCCCGTTCCTTTGCCTTCAGTTCTAAGTCATATTTGGCCTTGATCGAATTCTCGATACTTGCCTTAAGCCATGTGCTTGCGAGGAATTGACTACCCGCGATTACAAGAGTGATTACTAAGACCTGCCAAGGGCTCAACACGATACTCACGGCATGTTCTCCTCTCTGGCTGTTGAGGCCGAACAATAAATAGATTGACCCGCATAAGATGCGGAATTCTGATTTCCTGCCCGCATAACACTCCATTGGTGCGAATGCCAAAGACGCACTAAGCTCTTTATGTCCATTGGGTTGCGCCCTCTCTCGCAGTTTATCACGACATCTTATACGGATCGGTATACTACAACATCCTTGAATGGATTCAAAGTCCGTCGACCGGGCTGCGAACACCGGCCGGTCCCCGATTGAGGACATGGGTGTAGATCATCGTCGTCTTGACGTCGCTGTGGCCTAGAAGCTCCTGGACGGTTCGAATGTCATAGCCGCCTTCGAGCAAATGAGTGGCGAAGGAATGCCGGAAGGTATGGCACGTGGCCCGCTTGGTCAATCCTGCCTTCGTGACGGCGTCTCTTACGGCTTTCTGAATCAGTGATTCATCCGCGTGATGGCGCCCCTGTTCCTTTGTTTGTTGATTCACCCAACGGTTCTCCTCCGGAACACCCATCCTGCCGCAAAGCCAATTCCCCGGCCTTGAGCCATTCGTCCAGTTCGGCGGCGTCGAATCGCCACTCGCGCATCAGTTCATAGACGGTCGATCTATCCATCTGAAGGTATTCCGCCGCTTGTTCGACTGTCATCCACTTGGTTATTCATTCTTCGCAGGTAACATGCATGCAACTGCTGAGCAGAACCTAGCAAAGCCGGCGAACAAGTCAAGCGCGAGTTCTCCCGTTTCGGCGGATCTTTATCCGGGCCGGTAAGTATCGCAACGGCAGGCCGAAACGCCCCTGGAGTTCCGCATCTCCAACGCTCGGTCCACGTGGGGTCGCCAGAGGTTCATGAGTGTTGTTTTTGATAGCGGGAGTATGCAACGTGGCCAAAAAACCAAACTGATGCGGCCACAACGACCCTCCCGTTCGCCTTGCGTTTCATGCCTTCGCTGCCAACATTGATGCCCACCCAAGACCCGAGGATTCTCATGGCCGTCTCGAAACCACAACGATCATTGGAGGAGTGTCGTTCCGAATTTCCTTCGCTCACGCGTACTCACAACGGCCTTCCACTGGCCTTTCTCGACGGCCCCGCAGGGACGCAAGTTCCCAGCGCTGTCATCGAAGCGATCGGCGAGTATTACCGCCGGTCCAACGCCAACACGCACGGGGCCTTCGTGACCACGCATGAGACCGACGAGATGCTCGAAGCGGCGCGGACAGCCGCGGCCGCGTTTCTGGGGGCTCCGGGCGCGCACACCGTGTCGTTCGGAGCGAACATGACGACGCTCAATTTTTCGCTGAGTCAGGCGATCCGCCGGAGACTCCGGCCGGGGGACGAGGTCGTCATCACGCAGTTGGACCATGAGGCCAATCGGGGCCCGTGGCTGAATCTCCGTGAGCACGGGGTCGTCGTCCGGGAGGTCCTGCTGCGGCCGGATGGCCGCCTCGATGAATCCGACCTCCGCGAGGCCGTGACAGAACGAACGAAGGTCCTCGCCATGGGCATGGCGTCGAACGCGCTCGGCACCGTGAATAATGTTGCCCTCGGTCGGGCGCTGACGAACGGTGTCGGCGCATGGCTCGTGCTGGATGCCGTTCACTATGCCCCGCACTTCGCCATCGATGTCAAAGCCCTGGACACGGATGTCCTGCTCTGCTCCGCCTACAAATTCTACGGCCCCCACGTCGGCCTTCTGTATTGTCGAGAGGGCCTGTTGGACTCACTGGAGACCGACCGGCTCCGGACAGTCGACCAGCGGGCGCCCTATCGCATCGAGACGGGAACGCTGAACCACGCCGCGATCGCCGGAGTGAAGGCGGCTATAGAATTCATCGCGTCGTTCGGACGCGGATCGACCATGCGTGACCGGATCGTGGATGCCATGCGGACGATCGGCGCGCACGAGCGGGATGTCGCCTCAAAACTGATGGACGGCCTCAAAACCATTCGGGGTGTCACGGTCTACGGCCCGCCGTTCGACGACGGACTCCGTGCGCCGACCGTGTCGTTCACGCTCGACGGAAAGCGACCGGAGGAAGTGTGTGCCTCCCTTGCCGACAGAGCGATCTGTGCCTGGGATGGACACTTCTATGCCGTGCGGGCGATCGAGGTCCTTGGCTTGGAACAACGCGGCGGAGTG
This sequence comes from uncultured Ignavibacteriaceae bacterium, assembly GCA_964362905.1. Classification (GTDB taxonomy): domain Bacteria; phylum Bacteroidota; class Ignavibacteria; order UBA10030; family UBA10030; genus 2-02-FULL-55-14. The sequence continues at coordinate 8,389 of CAYIHQ010000031.1, read as the reverse complement.
ACCCGCGTCGGTGTCGTGATGTACAATACAGAAGAGGAAGTCGCGCGCGTCGTGGAAGCGGTGAAGGCGATGTCAACGTCGACGGCCTGATCCGGGTGTCTCCACGTCTGTTTGAAAAGCCCTCAATTCAGGATATATTGCGTCGCGATTGATCCTGTCCATCCAATCTTCGAGGGAGTCATGTTCAAAGGCGGTATGCCCAACATGCAGCAGATGATGAAGCAAATGCAGAAGATGCAGGAGGCCATGGCTCGGGCGCAGGAGGATCTGGCAAACAAAAGCGTGACGGGAGATGCCGGCGGCGGCATGGTGCGCGTGACCGTGACCGGAAAACAACAGATCCTCAAGGTCGAGATCTCCAGGGATGTGGTGAATCCCGAAGAGAAAGACCTGCTCGAAGACCTCGTTCTGACTGCCACCAACCAGGCGCTGGAGAAGGCGGGAGCGCTCGCCCAGGAAGAAATGAAAAAAGTCACCGGCGGCGCCCTGCCGAACATCCCGGGCCTTCCGGGGTTCTAGCGGGATTTCTCATTTCGGCTCTTTGGGACTTTTGCAGTTTGTTTGGCATTTGGTCACTTCGTATTTAGGATTTCCCATCATGTTCTACACTGCTGAGTCCGTCGAGCAGTTGGCCGAGTACTTCAGTCAATTGCCCGGCATCGGAAGAAAGACCGCGCACCGTTTGGCCCTCCATGTGCTTAAGATGGACCGGCCGGCAGTGGATGCCCTGGCGGCCGCTCTCGTGGCCGTCAAAGAGAAGGTGCGCTACTGCACCATCTGTTCCAACATCACCGAATCGGACCCCTGTGCGGTCTGTTCCAGTCCAAAACGGGACCGCAGCCTGATCTGCGTCGTCGAAGAACCGAACGATGTCCTCGCCGTTGAAAGAACGAACGAGTTCCGCGGGCTCTACCATGTGCTGGGAGGTGCGCTGTCGCCGTTGGACGGCCTCGGTCCGGACGACCTCCGCATTAAAGAGCTGCTCGAACGTGTGGGCGCCGGGGGCATCGAAGAAGTGATCCTGGCCCTTAACCCGAACGTCGAAGGCGAGGCCACGACGCTCTACGTATCGCGGTTGATCAAACCACTCGGGATTCGCGTCACTCGGATCGCACGCGGGCTCCCGGTCGGATCCGACCTCGAATTCGCCGACGAAGCGACCCTCTCCCGTGCGATCGAAGGCCGTGTCGCGGTGTGAGCGGAGTCCTCGGGCTCTGCCACAGAAGAGGATGAGCCACAAAAGGGCACAAGAAGGGAGTGTATAGATGCACAGGTTCCGTCTCTATTTTGTGCATTCTGTGCTTTTGTGTGGCCCAATATTTCGTGGACGGAGTCTGAAGTGGTCCATCGTTGTTGCCGCGACAATGGTCATCGCGGGCTGCGGCCTCTTCGAGCCCCGCGACCCGGAAGAACCGATCTCTGTCCGCTCCACCTTTACACCCCCGACCGAACCTCAAACCGTCCTGGACAACATGGGGGCCTCCCTGCGCGAATTGAACAGCGTCAATTATCTGCGGTGCCTCTCTGATACCGGCACGGGTGGGTTGTTTCAGTTCGAGCCGACACTGGCGGCGGCGGGGGTCTATGGGGTTTTTGCGACATGGGACAGGAGCAGCGAAGAGGCTTGGTTTCTCAACGCGCGCTCGCGGTTGCCCTCAGGATCCGGTATGACGGTGACCTTTTCGACGCCGGTCGCACAAGGCGTGCAGCCGGATTCTGTAACGCTCGACGTCCCGTACGACCTTTCCATTCCTCACGGCCAGCAGGGGATCCCGCAGCGGGTCGTCGGACGTTCGCTCCTGACAATGGTACTCGACCGCCGTACGGGCACGTGGAGCATTCGCCGCTGGCAGGATGTGGCCCTCTCATCGATTCAGGCCACGTGGAGCGATGCCAAGGGCGGGCTGTCGCAATAACGAACGACGACACATGCGCACGATACTCCGTCCATTCTTCATGTCGCTCGTTGCTTTCGCGGGCATGGCGGCCTGCAATCCCTTCGCACCCGGCTTGGACAATTCCGTCGGAGGTCCCGAGTCATTGCTGGGCGACCAGACGACCGTGGAGGGAGTTTTTCAGAACGTGCGCTATGCGTACACGTTTCGGGATACGACCATATACGGACAGCTCATCGGCGGCGACTTTCTCTTTTCCTTCCGTGATTATGAACGGGGCGTCGACGCGACATGGGGGAGGGACGAAGAAATGCGCGTGACGTCCGGCCTCTTTCAAAGCGCGCAACGACTCGACCTCGTGTGGAACAACATCCTCGTTCAAAGCGTCGATTCCGCAGGGACACGGGCAACCGTGAGCCGCAACTTTGCGCTGACCGTTACATTCAATCCGAGCGACATCATCCGTGCGGATGGTTATGCCTCGCTCACGCTGACGCGACGGGCATCCGGCGACCCGTGGATGGTCCAGCGGTGGCGTGATGACTCGCAATTCTGACCCCTCTACCGGCGACCCGCGTGTACGCAGCGCTTTGGAAGCGGCAAGAATGGTATGTATCTTTTTGCGAGTCCTTGGCTGCTATCCCCGCGGCCGCACCTATCAACGTTAAGACCATGGCTCTCGGTTACCTCGTTCGCGAAGGATTCTCCGGCTTCCGCCGGGCAAAACTATCTATGTCGGCCGCGATCTTCACCATTACGGTCGCCCTGCTCCTGCTCAGTTCCTTTGCGATCATCTTCTTGAACGCCCGCAGCATCGTAGATGCGCTTCGTACCCGCGTCGAGATGGAAGCGTTTCTCGTGGAGCAGGTAGACGAAGAGTCGCGGTCGGCACTGCAGGCCTCGCTGGAGGCCATCGACGGTGTGGAATCGGTGCGGTTCGTTTCCAAGGACGAGGCGGCGGAGATCTTCAAACAGGAGTTTGGAGAGGATATCCGGCGCGTCTTAACGTTCAATCCATTGCCGTCCTCGTTCCGGATCACGCTGGCCCCCGCCTTCCGCACGGCAGCCGGCGCCGAGTCCGTGGCGGATCAAGTGGCCTCGGTCGTCGGTGTGGACGAGGTCAAGTACCGCAAAGACCTCCTTGCCATGCTCGACCAGCGCGTCACAACGTTTCTCGGGATCGGGCTGGGCGTCGGGGTCTTCATCCTGATCGCCTCCATGTTCCTCGTGGCCAACACTATCCGGCTTGCCATTTATGCGAAGCGGAAGATCATCCAAACGATGAAACTCATCGGTGCGACCCGGGCGTTCATCCGCTTTCCGTTCATCTTGGAGGGCCTGATCCAGGGTTTCCTGGGGGGACTGATTGCCGCCGGATTCATCTTCCTGTTTTTCGAGTACCTCGGACAATGGGTCTCGGTTCATCTGCAGGAATTCGTCCGGGTCGAGCCTGTGGCATATGTTCTCATCGTTCTCACCGGCGCGCTGCTGGGTTTCCTCGGGAGCGCTATCTCGATCAGGCGATTCATCGGGGAGAGCGTTACGAACTGAGCGCGACCGGGTAGTTGTTGTCGCTTCGCGACAAGTATTGGGCCTCCGGCTGCGTTGCATTTCCCCCAATCGCTTCGTAGGTTTTTTCGTTCTCCATTCCGCCTTCCGTCCATCCCGGAATCGACATGACTCGACTCGTCGCGTTCTATCAGTCCTCCATCGGGAAGAAGATCACGATGAGCCTGACGGGGCTGTTTCTGTGCTCCTTCCTCATCGTCCATCTCGTCGGCAATTTACTTCTCCTGAAAAATGACGGCGGAGCCGCGTTCGACGCGTACTCCACGTTCATGAGCACCAACGGCGCCATCCGGCTTCTCGAGGTCGGGCTCGTCCTCGGTTTTCTGGCGCACATCGTCAGCGGGGTCACGGTCTGGTGGCAGAACCGTCAGGCCCGCCCGGCGAAGTATGACACGTATCGCCTGAAAGACAACGCGCCGATCTGGGCGCGGTACGCCTGGGTGACGGGGGGCATCGTCTTCATCTTTCTGGCGATCCACCTGCAGACATTCGTCGTGGGTCTTCGGTTCGTGGACGAGAAGCCCTCTGCGTACGCGCTGGTCGCCCAAGCCTTCTCCAGCGGCTGGTACAGCGCTTGGTACGTCGCGGCCCTGGTGTTACTCGCGTACCACCTCCGCCATGGCTTCCAGTCGGGATTCCAAACGCTGGGCCTCCGGAACAAGCGGTCCACGGGTTTGATCGATGCGGTCGCGGTGGTTTTCGGGCTCATCATTCCCCTCGGCTTTGCGGGCATACCCATCTATTTCTACTTCTTCCATAATGTGGCGGTCGCCACGATGGTCGCGGGAGGACAGTGATCATGAAACTCGACGCCAAGATTCCCGCGGGTCCCATCGGTCAAAAATGGTCGAACCACCAGTTCAATCTCAAACTGGTCAACCCGGCCAACAAGCGGAAGTACACGATCATCGTCGTCGGCACCGGTCTGGCCGGCGCTTCGGCGGCCGCATCTCTCGCCGAACTCGGCTACAAGGTCCTGGCCTTCACCTACCACGAATCTCCCCGACGCGCGCACAGCATCGCCGCCCAGGGTGGCATCAATGCCCCCAAGAATTACTCGAACGACGGCGACAGCGTCTACCGTCTCTTCTATGATACACTCAAGGGGGGCGACTACCGGGCACGCGAGGCCAACGTCCATCGGCTGGCCGAGGTCTCCAACTCCATCATTGACCAGTGCGTGGCGCAGGGCGTTCCATTCGCCCGCGATTACTCGGGCTACCTCGATAACCGTTCATTCGGCGGTGCTCAGGTCTCCCGCACGTTCTACGCGCGCGGCCAGACTGGCCAGCAACTGCTGCTCGGTGCGTACAGCGCTCTCTCACGGCAGGTCGCAACTAAGGGCGTAACGCTCTTGGAGCGGCGGGAAATGCTCGACCTCGTGGTCGTGGACGGACAGGCGCGGGGCATCATCGCCCGCAACCTTGTGACCGGAGCGCTCGAAACCTACGCGGCGAACGCAGTCGTGCTCGCCACCGGCGGTTACGGGAACGTCTTCTTCCTGTCGACGAATGCCAAAGCGAGCAACGCGACGGCGATCTGGCGCGCGCACAAGCGCGGCGCATTGTTTGGCAATCCGTGCTTCACGCAGATCCATCCGACGTGCATTCCGCAGAGCGGCGAGTACCAGTCGAAGCTGACGCTCATGAGCGAAAGCCTCCGGAACGACGGGCGCGTGTGGGTGCCCAAGAAAGCCGGCGACAAGCGGAGTCCGGAGGATATTCCGGAGAACGAGCGCGACTACTACCTGGAACGCATGTATCCGTCGTTCGGCAATCTCGTTCCCCGGGACGTGGCCTCGCGCCGGGCGAAGGAGATGTGCGACAAGGGCCACGGCGTGGGCACGACGGGCCTGGCGGTCTATCTGGATTTTGCGGATGCCATCAAGCGTCTGGGACGCGACAATGTGGCCGGCAAGTACAGCAACCTGTTCGACATGTACAAGCAGATCACGGACGAGGACCCTTACAAGACGCCGATGCGGATCTATCCCGCCGTCCACTACACGATGGGCGGATTGTGGGTTGACTACAACCTCATGAGCACGGTTCCCGGCTTGTACGTAATCGGTGAAGCGAACTTTTCTGACCACGGCGCGAACCGCCTCGGAGCCAGCGCCCTCATGCAGGGATTGGCGGATGGATATTTCATCCTGCCGTATACCATCGGCGATTATTTGGCAACGGCGAAATTCCCGGCCGTGACGACCGAGCATGCGGCCTTCAAGTTCACAGGAGCGCACGTGCAGAAGCAGATCGAGCGGCTGATGTCCGTGAACGGCACGACGACCGTGGACGAGTTCCACCGGCAGTTGGGCGCGATCATGTGGAACCATGTCGGGATGGGGCGGAATGCGGCTGGACTCAAGAAGGCCCTGAACGAGATCGCGACACTGCGCGAGAAGTTCTGGAAGGACGTGAAGATCACGGGTCTCGCCGGCGACGTCAACAACGAACTCGAGAAGGCAGGCCGGGTGGCGGACTTCTTTGAGTTGGGAGAGTTGATGGCCCTGGATGCGCTGCAACGGAAGGAATCCTGCGGCGGCCACTTCCGGGAAGAGCATCAGACCCCGGAAGGAGAGGCGCTGCGGGACGACAAAAAATTCGCCTTCGTCGCGGCGTGGGAATACACGGGCGACGTCCGCAAACCAAAGATGCACAAGGAAAAGCTGTCGTTCGAATACGTGAAGCCCACTCAAAGAAGTTATAAGTAGTCAAGTGATGAGCGGTGCACGTGTGAGAGCTTCGTTGCTTCTCATAGTACTTTGTGTCGCCATTCTTGAGGTGCGTGCACAGGTGCGCATTCGGGAAGGCGTTGACATCAATCCTCGTTCAGTTCAACCGATTCAACCTTCAACCCCTTCCGCTGTTGCCGCCGGAGCCCAGACGATCCAGGTCGATTTCACGTTTTCGGGGAGTCTCCGCACTGACCGCGACTCTTTCATGCGGGTTGCTCACTCAAGTTGCGGAGCGGTCGTCGATGTCAACTTGAAAACAACGCGAACCATCACCGTACCCGCATCGGGCGGAGGTTACTCCATTTTTGCACGGATCGCCGTAACATCTGGCGGTCCGGCCTCCCTCAGCGTGCGGATCGGGAGCGATGTCATTCGGTATGAAACGTTTACCGCGCCGGGGAATGTCACGGCTCAATACGGGGCCGACGTTTTTCTTTTTAACAGTGCGAGTTTCTGGGTTGACCCCGAGGAGATCTTCAGTGGTTCCCAGACCGGCTTTGTTTTTGCGCTCGAACATCCTTACATCTGGTGTGCTCCAACCGTGTGGCACCCGAATATGGCGACGACGCTTACCATCACGCGTGGAGAACTTCTCGGGCGATTCTACAACGCATTGGGGACTCCAATTGGCACATCTGTGACGGGCACCTCGGCTGAGCTGGCGGCAATGTCCTATCTCGCGGATGGAGTGCAGCCCCAGGGAGAGAGCGGCCAGGTCACTATCGAGGCGTCGTCGCAAGGCAACGTGGTGGGTTCAACATCGTTCACCGTTTTCCGTTCGGTTCCGGTCGTCGATCATTTTGAAGTTCGTACGGAGGAGGACACGATAGCCTTTACGGAGTTGACGAAGATTCTCGTGAAAGCGAAGGATGCCGACAATGCCGATGTAGACCTCGAAGGGGACGCGTTGTTGTCGTTTTCATTGCTCGGCGATTGGGCGTATGGGACGTTTATTGCGCCGAATGGCGACACGTTGAAATCGGTACCCGTCGAATTGGAATCCGTTCGATATGATGATGCCCATGGAGGCGGTGTGCGATTGGCCGCAGTAACGAAGAATCCGGCGACTAGCGTTCTCGTTAGTGTCCGCGTGTCTGTTGAAGGAGACCCCGGCATAACCGGCCAAAAGGAAGCCGCCATCATTGAGCAAAGCGTGGAGTTTCTCATGAACCTGCCAAAAACGGTTCAGCCGGTCATCCCTCCGCAAACGAATGCCACTCCAAACGAAGTGAACAGAAAAGCGTTCGCAATTCAATGGACGCGGGGTGGAGTTTTGAAGGGTGAAGGACAATTCAATCTAAGCACTGACTATGTCGATGCGTCCGGGGGCCACGCGCACAGGAACAGCCGGCGTCCGAGTATTCATGAGAACTTTGGTCGGTTTATTTCGACTTTAGACGGGGCGAGCGGGAGGCCCTTGTTGGGAAGTAGTCATTCAGATTTTGCGGTTCCGTACGAGTATGTCGCTTCACAGTTTGGCGGAATAGTGCTACTTCGGGTTCAGTCAACGGCGCATACATTGCTGTGGGATACCGTGAGTGTGGTGGAACAAGTGCCAGGCCTAGTGAATTTCAGAAATGCGATCGTGATTCCCCCGGCTTGGATATTCAATCAAAGCGATACGGGAGCGGTGCGACATCCGGATAATGCTTGGTGCACTCTTTCCACTGGCGACAATCTTCGTTTGGCGCTGCTCGATTTTCAAGACTGGGCAATGTCGGAGGAAAACACTGAAGGGCAAGTAACTGTAAGCTTGAACGATTTGAGTTTGCCGATGGGTGGGAAATTCGATATCGGTGCCGGTTGGAATGTGCCGAATAACCAGCATTACTATCATCGAACCGGAAAGAGTGTCGACATAAACAACGTTGACTCCGCCTTTAAGAAATCAAAACGTTGGACTTCTATGGGCAGGCGGCTGAAAGAGCTCATGATTGCTCATGGCGGCGCAGAAATCGTCGAAGGTCCGATCCACTTTGAATTTACTGGAGGACGATAAATGAACCGCATTGGTATCATCCTCGTCAACACGGCGCTGCAAACGGGCGTTCTAATGGGAGCCGGAGATTCTCTTCGGACCGACTTTCCCATGCTGAATTCCGTAACCGCCAGATGTAAGGTGACGGTATCTCCTTTAGGTCGAATATTCAGCTATGAGTATGTTTTTGTTGCGGGAACTTCAAATACT
>CAYIHQ010000030.1:0-11693 GCA_964362905.1 uncultured Ignavibacteriaceae bacterium | reverse complement strand
CGTCACATACAACGTGCGTCGTTCCCACGGTGCCGTGGCGATATACGGATTCGGGACGACGGTGATGCGGCTCAGCTCGGTCCGGGCCGCTTGTTCATCCGTCCGCGATCCCCTCGTGGTGAACTGGAACTCGTCTCCGGTCAGGAACGGGCGCCGCGTGTGCAGGACGAAGCGATCGCCGGCGGCGGGATACAGCGTATCCGCTCCGAATGGACGGCCGTAGGTGATCTTCCACGTCCAGCGGAAATTCGTGGGTCCTATGAACGCCTCAAGGATCCGGATGGTATCACCGATCGATAGGGAACCCGACGCGTCAATGTCGTGCACCAGGAACTTCGAGCGCTGGCCGGTCCAGAGGTTCGTGATCGTGAAATTTACCGGCATCAGAGGGTACCTTGCCGCCGGCTGGTTGAGGGCCGTGGTATCGGCAGGGTCGGAGAAGAATCGAACTTCGTAGTCCGCCGGCCAGGCAACCGATCGGGCCGGATTCGTGAAGTCCCTCGCCGCCCGCACGAACAGATTGCTGCGACCGACGGTCCAACCGGTGGCCGAGTCGTTGAGTACGACGCTGGTGTCGTTCGTCACCGAAAGGACCATGCCGTCGAACGGCGGCGAGTATCGGTTGGGGCCCATCACCGTGGAATCGAGGCCGCGCCAGAGTGTGTCCGTCTGCGAGCCCCTTGTCCGAAGCAGGTCATAGGAGCGTGTGCGATACGCCGGCACAGTGGAGTCCGCATCAAACCGCACTGTGTAGCGCGCCCCGTCGACGACTTGGCTCGGGTCCAGAATAATGAGCCCGAGCGAACCGGTTCCAAGGCCGGAGGTCACATGTTGGAGGTCTCCTTCCGCGATCGGCGGACGATACCCTGCCGCAGCTCTATTCGGGGTCACGACGGCGCAGTTGATGTCGATGAACTTCAGCGAGCCGGCGAAATCTTCGGTGATGATCTTCGGACATTCCGTCGGCTGGAGCCCCTTCGTGCCGCGATTTGGGTCACCCATGTCGTAGGACACGAGCGCATAGTAATACCGCACGCCGTTCATGACCGTGGTGTCGATGTACGAATGGACGAGCCCCGAATTCGACCCGCGCCAGAAGCTGGCGCCATTGATCCCCACCGGATCGGGGCCCGCAATGCTGTCGACGAGGTCCCATTGGGCTATGGGTTTCCAGTACTTGCCCGATCCTTTCGAATCGGTGATGATCTTGATGTCGTTGAACTCCGCCTCGGTGCTGCGATAGAGGAGATATCCTTCAAAGTCCTTTTTGTATCCCTTGGATGGATCCGACGGGTCTTGGAGACCCATGAAACGGTCGATCGAACGCTCGGCGATGGCGTCCCAATACAGGAAGACGCGTCCGTTGCCGGCAACGGCGGTCAGCCGCGGCGTGTAGGGCGGCTTGGAGAAGTTGTAATTGGCGTTATAGATCTCCTGGACCGTTTCTTTGTTGAAGATGAGGTCATCGAGATCCTCACCCAGTGCCAGCGCCATCGAGAATCGCTCACGGCGGCCCTGCCGCAATGGAAACGGTCCGGAGGAGAACGTCATGCTGATATTCGTATTCGCCACGGCAGTGTCGCGGAAACCGCTGTTCATCTTCTGCCACATGATCTCGTCGTTCTTCGGCCAGCCGCCGGACGGTCCTTTATCGGCGAGCATCCAGATCGCCGCGGACGAGAGGCCGATCTGATCCGATTCGTCCTTGTCCGTCTCGTCAAAATTCGGCTCGCCGCGAGTGGGAACGCCATCTCCCTCCCCTTGGTCGGGGCCTGCGTACTGGAGGTCGGTCGGACCGACTCCGTCGCGCCCAAGGTCGTCGTTCAACGGTTCGCCCGGATCCCAGGCGCTGTTCGCGTTCAGGTCCGTGAACGTAACCCAGTCATTGTCGTTGTCAACGCCGTCGTCGCGACGCTCGTCGATGATCCCGTCTTCGTCGTCGTCAATGCCATTCAGTGCATTCCCCGGGCTCTCAAGGTATGCGTAGCCCACGTATCCGGTCTTCCAGTTGTCCGGTATGCCTTTACCGCTCGTATTCCACGCGTAGGCGAGGTCCTGGCGCGAGTCATACCGCCCGCTGTTACCCGGCGCACTCGGACCACCCACGCCCGGGTCTGTGTAGAATCCGAAACAAGTCGAGTCGTAATCCCAGTCGGAGATGTTGACGATGTCATAGTGCCAGAAAACAATGTCCTCGGCCAGCACGTGAGACCATTGGAATCCACGGACCTCGACACGCAGCCCAAGGCCGCCCCTCGAGGAATCACCCGCCACGGGGAAATATTGGAACGGGGCGCGGGTGAATTCACGGTCCTTGGAGTCATCCATCACGAAGAAGGTCTCGAAATCGGAGTTCGTCACGCCGCGTCCGAAGTAGCCGTACCAGTGTCCATTCCAGGCCGAACTGAGCCCCAGGGCTGCCGGCCATACCCGCGGAAACGTCGACGTGTCGCGGTTGACCGCCGGGGTCGGCGTGGGTCGATGAGCCGGATTGTCGTACCCGGGGATCGGCTGCAGCACCCATTCCATGCCTGTTACAGGGTCCTTGTCCACCTCTTCCCGGTACGCCGATTGAATGGGCGTGATCACATTTCCATTGCCCGGAGCGGTCGTTCGGGCGCCGATAACCACGGCCACGCCATCCATGTACGAATGATTTGTCCCTTTCGGCCACACGACCGAAGGTTGAAAGTTCCACTTCGCCACTTCGCCGTGGTTATAGAAGAGCGTCGCGATCTGATTTCCGTTCATCACGCCCTCGCGGCGTGCGGTGACATCGCCGACCCGGTCATTCCGATACGGGATCGACGCCGGGTCCAACACCACGGTTCCATAGACCGTCACGCGCACCCGTCCGGTGAATGTGGGGTCGTTGCTCGCGATGGTCACAGAGGCCGTATCGAGGTACGCTTTCCGCGCACGGAATGTCAGCGTGTTCACGATCGAGTCACCAGGCGCGATCGCCGCCACCGACAGGGCCGACTTCAGGGCGAAGCTGCTCGACGTGAAGGCCGAGATCGTGAGAACGGCCGATCCCGTGTTCTTGACGACGAGAAGGGCGGTTCCGGTCTGGCCGACGCGTACGCTTCCCGCATCGAGTGAATCGGTCGGAGTGGTGAGTTTGGGCTGTGCGACCGCGGCGGTCACGAGGGCCGCGATCGCGAGCAAGTGGTGCATTCTCTTCCGGATCACATTCTGCTCCTGGTCCGTCCTGTCAGAAATTCCACGTGGCTCCAATCCGCAATTGACGCGGCGCGGAGAAGCTGCTGGGGTTGTTCACGTATTCGTCGAGCGTATTCAACCCGATGATCGGGCCGGCAAGATACGTGTAGAGGTCGATGTTGGCCCGTCCGCTCGCGGAGTTGACGCTGTTCTCGTTCTTTGCGTCCAGCAGATTGTAGACAAGCGCGAACAGGGTCAGGTCGACGCCGCCGAACCGGAATGTCTTCTCCGCCCGGAGGTCCACATTGAAGGTCGTCGGCCTCACGCCGCCGTTCTCGAACCGAAGGCCGTTGGAGACGCGGATGTCCTCCGTATACGGAAATCCGTTCCCGTACTGACAGATCAGGCCGGCGGTCCAGTTCCCCGGGTCGCCCACCGTGAACGAGACATTCAACGTCGAACGCTGGTCCCAGTCGAGAGGCACCACCTTCTTGTTCGTCTCCGTCGGCGGGTCCGTCTGATTGTTGTAGTAGACCGCGTACGGGTCGGACGCATTGCCTTCGGCGATCTGGTACGTATAGTCGGCCCGAACGCCGAAGGCGTCGGCGAACCTGCGTTCTACGCTGAGGATGAATCCCTTCACGTTCGCATAGTCGCGGTTGACGAACCTCGAGAAGCGGAATCCTTCATACGTGCTGAGGATCTCCATACCGAGAAGATTCCGAATATCGCGGTAGTACACCGTCAGGTCGAGTCCCAGCTGTCCAAACAGGACCTGCTGCAAGCCGAGCTCGTACATCACGGTCCGTTGCGCCTCCAGATCCGGATTCCCAAAAACGCTCGAGAGGTTGTCCCCCTGGTTCACGAGGTAGTTCGAATTCAGGTAAAGATTCTCAAAGCTCGGCACCTGGAAGAAGTGCCCGTAGGAGAAATGGATGATCCCCTCGTCGGTGATGGGGAATGAGATCCCCAGGCGAGGGCTGACCTGGACCTTGGCCTTCGTCTTTCTCAACACGCCGGCATTCGGAAATTCTGGGTTGCCCGAGGGATTCTTCAAGTCGAGCGGATACGAGGAGTTCGGGTTGAAGTAGTCGACCCGGATCCCCGCGTTGATGATCATGATGTCGTATTCGATCTTGTCCTGGACGTACGCCGACAACTCGTACGGCTTTTTGTAGTAGAAGGTATGGTCGGACGTCCCCACCTGCGGATACCCGATGACGAACAGGAGTGCCCCCGTGCTGTCCGCCAGCACGGTGTTCCGGTTCATGATCGTCATCCACTGATTGTAGATCTCGTGCCCGCGTCCTTCGACACCGACGGCGACCTTGTGATGGACATCGAGTTGCGATGAGAGGGCCCACTGGAGGATCGAACTCCGCGTGTGGCGTTGGTAGCGTTCGGGGTTGTTCCCGCCCGAACGGAAGGTGTAGTTCGAGATGGGCGTGCCCTGGTTAGGGTCAACGTACCGGGCATCGTGGGGATCCTCGTAGAGATACCCTTTGTAATCAAACTGGTTGTACGATGCCTTGAGAGTCTGATACGTGTTCGCCGTCGGTGTGTGGGTGACCTGGAAAGAAGAGACCCAGTTGGTTCGATAATGGTTCATGATGCCGTCGGGCGTCCGGGAGAACCCGTGGTCGTAATACTTGTTCCAGTGGTCGTCCCACAGCAGGCTCGCGCTCACCTTCAGGAACCCAAGGCTGTACGCCAGCTTGCTGTTCACCGAACTCCGATCGGTCGGATTCATCGGAACGTCCGTGGCGTCGCCGGTCTGCGTATGAACGTAGACCGCCTGGCCCGTCGGGTCGAGGATGGCGCTCCCCGCCGGATCACGCAAGATGTACGGCGAACGATCGTTCACACTGAAGACACGCTTGCCGAAGAGATACCCGTCGTCGTGATAGGAACGACCGCTGAGATAGAACGACAGGTCTGGGATCAAGACAGCCGGCCCGCTCAAACTCCCCTGGACATTCTTCGTCCGGAACGAGGTCAGGCCTCCGACATTGCGAAACACGTCGGAATGGGATGTCACGTAGTCGCCGGTATAGGCCGACACCGATCCATGGAAATCGCTCGCTCCCTCTTGCGTCACGATGTTCACGACGCCGGACATTGCCTGGCCGTACTCTGCGTTGAACGTACCGCTGATGATCTCCATCTCGCGGATGGTTGTATTCTCCACTTCCACGCTCATCCGACCGTTGAAGGGGTCGATGACGGACACGCCGTCGATCAGGTAGGCGACCTCGTTCGAGCGGCCACCGCGAAAATGGCCGCCCACTACGCCGGCCTGGATGTTCACGACCTGGCTCAGATTCTCCGTCGGAATGCGCTTCAGGTCGTCTGCGGACAGTGTCACGGAGCTGGAAGTGAGGTCTTTCTGCACCATCGGCCGCTCGGCACGAACGATGACCTCTTCGCCCTGGATCGCTTCCGACTGCAGGTTCGCGTCCACGCGCGTCGTCTGGTCGATGCGGACCTGCACGTTCGTCACAGTGGTCCGACGATATCCGACGTAGCTGACGACCACCTCATAGGTGCTCGGCGGAATGTTGTTGATCGTGTAGAATCCGTTGACATCCGTCGTGGTCCCGAGGGTTGTCCCGGCGAGCACGACGTTGGCGCCGATGAGCGGTTCGCCCGTGGTGCCGTCCGTGATGGTACCGGCAATCTTGCCGGTCGTGCCGGCCCAGAGAAGCGCCGCCGCCACCGCGAGGAGCCACAGTGTTCCGAAGGTTCGCCCGCCACTGCGGACGAATCGAGTTCTGACATTCATGGTATCAACCCGGGAAAAAGCAAGGGGCGCACGATCGTGCGCCCCTGCAGGGATGGTCACTTCAGCAGAAGCATCTTGCGGATGGCCATGTGGGCCCCCGCCTCAAGCCGGAAGAAGTACACTCCGCTGGCCATCGGGCGGCCTGAATGGTCGGCGGTGAACTTCACTACGTACGAGCCGGCTTCCTGCGTGCGGTCCACGAGGGTCGCCACTTCGCGGCCCATCATGTCATACACGCGCAACGACACCTGGCCGGAGGTCGGAAGGCTGTACCGGATCTCCGTGCTGGGGTTGAACGGATTGGGATAGTTCTGCCCGAGCTCGAACGAGCTGGCGACGTCGCTGAACTGTTCCACGGAGGTCGACCGATCGCCGATCCACGTGTAGGTCCAGTAGAACATGTCGCTCCACGAATTGTCGTTCGAGAGTGTCGAATAGCTCATAATGCCGTCGCGTGTCGCCTTCGTGTCGCGGTCATTGAGCGCGAAATCGATCGGGATCCGGTTCCCTTCGACCGGCGAGAACAACACGTCGCCACTGCTGGGCAATGCGGCGGCCAGGGCCGTCCACGGGATACGCGCCTCGACGACATAGCCCGGTGAGAGGATCTTCTCGGTCCAGGAATAGTTCGCGCTGATGGTATCCAGCCGCACGCCGCCGTTGTCGATCCAGATGCGGTGCTTGGAGAAGCGCAGGTGATACTCGGGCTTCGCTCCTCGGGAATATCCCGAGTGCCGCTTCCCACGCCAGTCGTACAATCCCAGGAAAATGTCCGCGCAATCCTGTTCGTAGTCTGTCGCAGCGACGTCCACCAGCACGATATCGTCTGTCACATCGAAGGCCACGTACAAATAGGTCGCATCCGTCGCGACGTAGGCTTGGGCAGAAAGGTCATTGTCGTCGGTGATTGGGAAATTCGGCACTTCATGCGCCGTCCCCGATGTCTTCGACAGAACGAACGGCGTGATCGTCGACCATTCAGCAAGGTCTCCGTTCGCGACAAAGCTCGCGGGACCGGTCTTCGCAATCGTCGGCACGCCCTTCGCAAGGGTCGTGATCGGCGTGCTCAAGATCGCCGGCGAGCTCTCGTTGCCCGCCTTATCCTTCGAAACGACGCCGTAATACAGGGACACGTTGGCGTCCACTTTGGGCGTCCGGATAGGATGCGTTGCCACTGCGCTGGTGATGTTGTAGGGCGGAAGATCCTCCACGGTCGAATCCGCGGCTTCCGTCCACACATGGTCGCTGAAGAAGACGTTGTAGCGCACGCCCGGCTCGTTCGGGACGTCGTTCCATGTCACCAGGTTCACGTAGCCGGCACCCGCGCCGGCGAGGCCCGTCGGTGGATCCGGCGGAATGACATCGAATTCCGGACTCCCCGTCCATAGGTCGGTGATATAGAGGACCTTCCCCGCCACGCCGGTTGCTTCCGCCATGAAGCCAAACTTGACGACATTCGAGGAGTCAAATCCCGTCGTGCCATCCTGGGGCACCATATCGCGAAGTGCGTAGGAGTACGAGTGCCATGCCCCGTCGGCCGTCGGCGAGAACACCTTTCCCACTTTGGCAGTCGGCGATTCAAACTGTACGCGCAATGCGCCGACGCCCGGGTCGGCCTTCATTTGGAACTTCAGGCTGTCTTTCTGCCATCCACCGGCAATGTTGAACGCCGGGCTGATGTCAAATCCCATGCCTGTCCAACCGTTGCCCCATTCATTGCCCTGCGTCCACTTGATGGCATTCGTCTTCGGGAGCGGACCGGCATTCAACTCGAGGGCGATCGACGACCCGCCCCATGACCATTTGTTCGAGATTTCAGGAGCATAATCCCGTCCGTTGAAGAACACGGCCGGAACAGCCCGCACGCCGAATCGTTTGAAGTCGTCGAAGACCACTTCGATCGAATCCGCCGGCAGGTTCGCGGCAGGATCCCAGCCAGACGTGACAATCGCCAGGCTCCATCCCACGATCTTGTTCCGGTCGAGCTTCTTGTTGTTCGACGTCATGTTCCAGTTCGTCGGAGCGATGATGAAGCCCGTGCTGTCAGGGGCTTCCGTGCCAGTCGAGACACGGTCTGCGAGCGGAATGCGGAGATGCACCCAACCGTTTACAGCGTCGAGGACCGTCGTATTCTCGTAGATCCACTCCTCTTTCGGTTCACCCGTCGCCGAACGGTCGGCGATATGGATCCGGAAACACATGATCTCCGGACGCGTCGGCGCCATGCGCACCTTCACCGAGATCCCGATGGAATCACTGATGGCCCAATCCCACGGCGTCAGCACGGTATCGGGAAGGGTGTAGCCGAATTGGGCAAAGGTTCCCCATTGATGGACCGCGCCGATATTTGCGTGGACGGCAACGGCGCTGGCACCCTCAAACTTGTCCGCAGCATCGCGGGCGAGCGAGAAGGTGGTCGGTGATTCCTGCGACTTCCAGAGCAAGGTGTCCATGCCCACAGCATTAAAGTCGTTGATTGAGACCTGTCCCACCATCGTCGTCGAGACGATGAGGAGCACGAGTCCCACAAACCGTAGCATCCGCATGAGCTATCTCCCTTATACTGTTGAGAAGGGGTGGATTGAGCGCGAAACGACAATCGTGTCCGAGTTGTTCGCATGTCGGTTCAGTCAGCCGGCAGCGATGGGACCGGTGGTTCGTTACAATCTCCGTACCACTGCTTGGGGGGAGCTTTCGGGCCTTTTCGAAGGCGGCTGGTGACAGCTGTTATCGAATCAATAACGTGGAATTCTTGCGGGCGACAATGGGGGTCTTGGTTGAAGAGGGCTCTCTGAAGCGAAGACTCTATAGAAGGATGCCGACTGAGTTCGGAGCAAGACACCCCGGACAATCGGCCTGATGGGGAACCCGTTCAAAGGAGACCTTCTGGGATGGGGCGACCTCCGACCCATCGCCCGTAGCTGCATGAATCACTCTTTCATGCCAAGGTCTTTGCTCATCCGGTGGTAATTCGGAGGCGCGAGACCGAGTTTCTTTGCTGCATCCGCATCGGACGCGGATTGCTGGCGGACAAACTGGAAGTACTTCAGCCGGAACAGGCGCTCCATTTCCCGGAGCGGAAGGATGCTGTCGGATGCCTTGAAAGTGATCGCGTCCAGGCTGCTGGTGTGAGGCAGCTGCACGGCAATGGACAAGTAGTCGCTCGCAACATCAGCCGTGATGGATGATTCGCCCATCAGCAGCAGCCGCTGAACGACGTTCTTCAACTCCCGGACATTCCCGGGCCACGGGTACGAAGTCAGGACCCGATAAGCGCCGTCGTCGGTCGGAGGCATCGCCACTCCCATGTCGACGCTCATCATCCGCAGAAAATGCTCCCAAAGAACGGGAATATCTTCCGTACGCTCTTTCAACGGGGGGATATGGATCGGCACGACATTCAGCCGATAGAACAAGTCTTCTCGGAACCGGCCGGCAGCCACTTCCTTTTGCAGCACCTTGTTCGTCGCGGCGATGATCCGCACATCGACCTTCGTCTTTGTCGTACGGCCGATCTTCTCGATCTCCCCTTCCTGCAGGACGCGCAGGAGTTTTACCTGCGCAGCCATCGGAAGCTCCCCCACTTCATCGAGGAAGATCGTTCCGCGATGCCCCGCTTCGAACAACCCCTGCTTCGCCCGGTCGGCCCCCGTGAACGCCCCCTTTTCGTAACCGAACAGCTCGCTCTCGACCAGGTCGTCCGGGATGCTCCCGCAATTGATCGGGATGTAATTCTCAAGACGACGCGTGCTCTCATAGTGGATCTGAGCCGCGGCCAGCTCCTTTCCCGTCCCCGAAGCGCCGCTGATGAGCACCGTCGCCTCCGTCGTACCCAACTGCTTGATCTGTCCCCGCAGTTTTTGCAGGGACGGCGAGATCCCCAGGAGCCGAGTCCGTGAGAGCATTTCCTCCGCGTTTCGGATGAGCTTGCGCTCCGACCGCTCGTGCTTGTGTTCGAGGAGACGCTTTTCCGCGGCGTTTACGATGCTGAGGATAAAGTCCGTCGGCTGGTAAATCGCGTTTTCAATGTCGGTGGGGTACTTGGTACAATACCAGAACGCGCCCGCCTTGAGGAGTCGGTGTGCGAACTCGTAGTCCGTGATGTTGACGGTCATCTTCGTGATGACGATAATCTGGAGGGACGGCTGCAGGCGTTTGATGGCCCTGATGAGCCCCTCACCCATTAGGCCGCCGGCGATCTGCATGTCCATGATGACGACGTCAAACTCCTCGCCATGGGCCCGCAACAGCTCGAGGGCGGCATCGCCATGGGAGACGACATTCCGGATCTGCAGCTGATCCGCAAACGGTTCCAGCGTGTGCCGGACGCGGCGTACATCAAAGTCTTCGTCTTCGATGAGAAGAATCCGGACGATGTTGGCGACGAGCATGGATCCGCTCCGATCAGTGGCTCAGCAAGAACGTGAATCGACACCCTCCCCCAGGGAGGTTCTCCGCGGTCAGCGTCCACCCCAATCGCTGGGTGGCGATCTCGTGCGCAATGAAACACCCGTACCCGGAGTGGTGCTTGCTGTCGCCCGCGTCGCCGCTTTTGTGCTCCTGGAAGAGGCGCTGGATTCCATTCGCAACCGTGGTCAGCAGCTCCGGACGGATCCCGACGCCGTTGTCCTCCACGAGGATGCGTGACCGATGACGAGCGGGGTCATGCTCCGTCCGCACCCGGACGGTGACCCGCGGGACGCCGGCGTGGTCCAGGCTGTTTTGCAGGATGGGCTCGATGATCTCCCACAGTACGTATTCATTCACCGCCACGGGCGGCAACGACGGGTCGAGGTCGAGGTCGAAGTGGAAGGCTTCACCGGTATTCGACACACGACGAAAGATGTGGTCGACGATGAACCGTAGCACGTCGTTGATGTCCGTCCGGAACATCGGACCCCGCACCGTCTGGAGGGGTGGGTCGTACCATTTCATGTCGTAGATGACGCGCGCCACGAAACTGGCGTACTTTCCGATGCGGTGGCGGATGTCCTGCATGTTGTCCGGAGTCATGAGACGGAGGTCTTCCTTGATGAAGCCTCCGATCTTTTCCGCCTTGTGATGGGCATGGTAGATCCGCTTGGCGAATACCATTTCCTTCTGGTGGTGGATCTCGTCCGACAGATGGCGTTTCTGCTGCTCGAACAGCGCATGCTGGGCGTTGTTGCGTTCGCGCAGCGTCCGGGTGGAGATGTAGTACATGCCGAGGAATCCCACGATGATGAGCCCCGCATACACGAGCGCCGTTTCGTCGTTGCTCACGTTGAGCGCCGTCGTCAAGAACGAGAGGTCCGGAGCGCTCTTCATGTAGACCGCGCCGGCAAATTCGCCCTGGGGAACGAAGGGAACAAACACATGGAATGCCCCGTGCTCGTCCACCACCGTCGTGGTCTGCTCCAGCCCGCGCAATCGGGGCTCCACGTCGCGGTACAAGCGCAGCGCCTCCGCATGTTCCTGGGATCCGCCCTCCTTCCCCGGCCTTCCGCCGTAAAATCGGTCGAAGAGTTGCTGGCCGTCGTCGAGGGTGACCACACCGTCGCCGTCGGGGATGAGGATGCAGACGCTTTGGACGTTCTTGTCGAGCAACTGCTGACTGAAGATGATGTTGAACTCCTGCACGATCTGGCCCGCTCGCACGTCGGTGATGCGTTCGCGCGTGGGATGGGATTCCAGCAGCAGCTCAAACGACGTCGCTGTGAGATTGGCAATGCGTTCGGCTGCGTCCTGTTTATACCATTGCTGGGAACTG
>CAYIHQ010000029.1:0-11693 GCA_964362905.1 uncultured Ignavibacteriaceae bacterium | reverse complement strand
CGAGCACCGCGGAGAGACTGCGCACGCGTTGCGCGATGGCGCGCAATCCGTCGGGACCGTGATGCACGCCGTACATGCCGGCCATGATCGCCAGCAGCGCCTGGGCGGTGCAGATGTTCGAGGTCGCCTTTTCGCGCCGGATGTGTTGCTCGCGGGTCTGCAGGGTCATGCGGAACGCGGTCGCATGGTGCGCGTCGATCGAGACGCCAATGATGCGGCCGGGCATCGTCCGGACGTGCTCGTTCTTCGTCGCGAAGAACGCCGCGTGCGGGCCGCCGTACCCCATCGGGATGCCGAACCGCTGCGAGTTTCCGACCACAATGTCCGCACCGAATTCTCCGGGCGGGGTCAGGAGAGTCAGGGCGAGAAGGTCTGTGGCGACGATGGCAATACCGCCAGCCGCGTGGATCGCGTCGACCGCAGGCCGCAGATCGGTCACGGAACCGTCCTGGCCGGGATACTGCAGGATCGCCCCGATGGTCGTGCCGTCGAAGATGGCGTTCCCTTCGTCCCCCGTCACCACTTCGATGCCCAGGGGCAGCGCTCGCGTTCGGATGACATCCAAGGTCTGCCGATAGACTGCGGTGCTGACGAAAATCTTCAGACGTCCGTCTCCGCCGGCCCCCCGGTGGGCGATGTTCGCCGCCATGGCCATGGCTTCGGCTGCTGCGGTTCCCTCGTCGAGCAACGACGCGTTCGCCACGTCCATCCCCGTCAGGTCGGCCACCATCGTCTGATAATTGAGCAGTGCTTCCAGGCGCCCTTGAGCGATCTCCGGCTGGTACGGTGTGTATTGCGTGTACCACCCCGGATTCTCGAAGATGTTCCTCCGGATGACGCTCGGGGTCACGGTCCCGTAGTACCCCTGTCCGAGGCAGGACGTGCGCACAGAGTTCCTGGCTGCGATCTCCGCCAGATGCGCCAGGTAGCAATGCTCGCTCATCGGTGGCGCGACGCGCAACGGCGTTGTCCGCCGGATGCTGGCCGGGATGGTGGTGTTCGTGAGTTCATCAAGGGAGCGGACACCGATCGTTTCGAGCATCTGGCGGCGCTCGTCGGGCCCGGGGCCGATATGGCGTTGCTGAAAATCGGAGGAAGACTGGTCGATGAGGTTCATGAGGTGGTCGGTTTCGTCGAAGCGTCAGGAAACGGTGCTGACTGCCGCTGGATGTATTCCAACGCCTGAGCCGCGGCCGCTTGCTCGGCGTCCTTCTTGCTGCGTCCGGATCCGATCCCCCAAGGGCCGTTGCCGAGCGAGACCTCCATGGTGAATCGGCGATCGTGTTCGGGTCCGTCCTCGCGCATGATCGTATAGCGTGGTGTGCCGAGGCCGCGGGCCTGGGCATATTCGAGGAGCGCACTCTTGTAATTGTCGTCCGTGGCCGCGACGTCGTCGAGGTCGACCGCTTCCAGGAGCGTCCGGTGGATGTGCTCGCGCGCCGCTTCGATGCCGCCGTCGAGATAGATGGCGCCGATGATTGCCTCGTATGCATCCGCCACCATCGATTCTGAGCCGGCGTCGATCGATTGCGCAGCGGAAGAACTGAGCAGTAGAAATTCGTGGAGTCGGAGCGCGCGGCCGCGCGTGGCCAGGGTTCTCCGGTTCACAAGCCGCGACCGCATGCGGGTCAGTTCACCCTCTTCGGCATTCGGAAAGAGACGGAAGACATGGTCCGCGACGACCACATTCAGAATGGAATCGCCCAGGAATTCGAGGCGTTCGTTGGAGATCCAGGAGCCGTCGCTCAGCGGCAGGAAGGAACGATGGAGCAGCGCCTCGTAGAGGAGTTCTCGCCGCCGGGGCCGGTAGCCGATGACCCGTGTGATGCGGCGATAGGTCAGCCCTTTTTTGCGCACTTCGGCATCGAGCGTGCGGGTACGCGCATCCGAGAAGCGCGGCAGCAACCGCGCCAGGCGTCCGAAGATCGTTGTCACGGGGGTCCCATCGCTACCACGCGCTCCCGCCCGCCAGAGGGGCGGAAGAAATGCGCCATTACGCGATGTACCGACGGAAGAGAAGAGACGCGTTGTGTCCGCCAAATCCGAACGTGTTGCTGAGGGCCACATCCACGGTCCAGTCCCGGGCCGTGTTCGGGATGTAATTGAGGTCGCACTCCGGGTCCGGCACTTCCTGGTTGATGGTGGGGTGCACTTTGTTGTGCACGATGGAAAGGATCGTGGCGATCGATTCGACGGCGCCGGCAGCCCCCAGCAAATGGCCGATCATCGACTTCGTGGAATTGACCGCCAGCTTTGCGGCATGGTCGCCGAACACCCGGCGGATCGCCGCCGATTCGTTCTTGTCTCCGACCGGCGTCGATGTACCATGCGTGTTGATATACTGCACATCCTGCGGCATGAGTCCCGCGTCCCGCAGGGCCGCCTTCATCGATCGTTGGGCTCCTTCGCCCTCCGGCGCCGGCTCAGTGATATGGTGTGCGTCGGCCGAGAAACCGATACCCGAGATCTCGGCGTAGATCTTTGCACTGCGTCGAATGGCGTGACCCAATTCCTCGAGAATGAGAGCGCCCGCCCCCTCGCCCATGACGAACCCGTCGCGATCCTTGTCAAACGGACGGCTGGCTTTCGTCGGGTCGTCGTTGCGGGTCGAAAGAGCCCTCATGGCATTAAAACCGCCGACACCCATCTCGCAAATGCTGGCCTCTGCCCCGCCCGTGACCATCACGTCCGCGTCTCCCCGTTGGATGAGGATGAATGAATCCCCGATCGCATGGGACGACGTGGCGCACGCTGAGGTGGTGGCGTAGTTCGGGCCCTTGATCCCGTACTTCATCGAGATCCGGCCCGCCGCAATGTCCGAGATCATCATCGGGATGAAGAACGGACTGATCCGGTGCGGCCCGCCCGATTCGAAAATGCTCCTGCTCTGTCTGGTGAACGTCTGCAGACCGCCGATCCCCGAGCCGAAAACCACTCCGACGCGGTCACGGTCGAATTTCATGAAATCGATCTGTGCATCCTGCACCGCCATCTCCGTAGCCGCCAGGGCGTAATGCGTAAAGGGATCGGACCGCTGCACGAGCTTTCGGTCGAGATACTTCGACGCGTCGAATCCTTTCAGCTCACAGGCGAACTTTGTGTCGTAGTCGGAGGCGTCGAATTGTTTGATCGGAGCCGCGCCGCTGACACCCGCGAGGATGCTCGTCCAGAACTCCTCGACCGAGTTGCCCACCGGCGTGAGCGCTCCCATGCCCGTGACCACGACTCTCCGTTGCTCACGATGAAACCCCATACAGATCTCCCTGGCGTTGCGGTCCGGCTTGCCGGACCCAACCCGCGTTGGTTACTGGATGCCTTTGCCGGACAGGTACTTGACCACATCGCCGACGGTGGAGATCTTCTCCGCGTCTTCGTCGGGGATCTGGATATTGAACGCCTTTTCGAACTCCATCACGAGTTCGACGGTGTCGAGAGAATCGGCACCGAGATCGTTGGTGAACGATGCGTCGTTGGTGATCTGTGCGGCATCAACGCCGAGCTTCGCGACGATGATGTCTTTGACCTTGGAGGTAACGTCGGACATGGAAGGACTCCTGATGATGGATGATGGTGACTATGTTCGCTGGCGAATTGGTGTGCGATGCGACTATTGAGCAGGCTCCCATCTCACATCAGAATACCGCCGTCGACGCACAGGACCTGTCCGGTGATGTAACTGGCCCCGGGGCCTGCGAGAAAGACGACGACGGTCGCGACCTCTTCGGGTTTGGCCGTGCGTTTCAGTGGAATGACGTTCAGCAACGCCTCCCGTTGTTGAACTGTCAATTTGTCGGTCATGTCAGTGTCGACAAAACCGGGTGCAACAGCATTGACGTGAATATTGCGAGAGGCCAGCTCTTTTGCAAGAGTTTTTGTCAGACCGATCATGCCCGCCTTGGCGGCAGCGTAGTTTGACTGGCCGGCATTGCCCATGACACCGCTGATGGACGAGATGTTGACGATCGCGCCGCTCCGTTGTCCCATCATGGGACGGCAGACTGCCTTGGAGAAGTTGAACGCGCTCTTGAGGTTCGTGTCGATCACGTCGTCCCAATCCTGCTCGCTCATCCGCATCAACAATCCGTCCTTCGTAATGCCGGCGTTGTTAATGAGCACGTCGATGCGTCCCCACTTCGCGACGACGGCGTCCACCGTCTGTTGCGCCGCAGCGAAGTCCTTCGCATCCGATTGCAGCGCGAGTCCCTCGCGGCCGCTCGCATGGACCTCCTTCAAGACTTCCTCTGCCGCCACGCCAGCGCTCTTGAACGTGAACGCCACATGCGCGCCCTCCTTGGCGCACGCCTGCACGATGGCGCGTCCGATCCCCCGTGATCCGCCGGTGATGAGTACGATCTTGTCCTGCAATGATCCCATGGTCATGATGCCGAAAGGTCTGAGAATTTGTCAACGCCGCGCGTCCGCACGGCGGGGGCGATCCGCTTCACAAGTCCTTGCAGCACTTTCCCCGGCCCGATCTCCACAAAATCCATCGCGCCGTCCGCCGCCATCCGCGCCACGCTCTGTTCCCAGCGGACCGGCATGGTCAGTTGTCGCAAAAGCAGGTCCCGGATCTCCTGGGACTTTTGCACGGGCGCGGCCGTCACGTTCGCATACACGGGGATTCGCGCGTCACGGATCTCCGTGGATGCCAGCGCATCCTGCAGGCCTTTCCGCGCGGATTCCATAAGAGGCGAATGAAAAGCGCCGCTCACGGGCAACTCTCTCACCATCTTGGCGCCGCGCTGCTTGGCCAGGTCCATGGCCGCGCGCACACCGGAGACCGAACCGGAGATAACGACCTGGCCCGGCGAATTATAGTTCGCCGGCTGCACGATGCCAGCCGATGCAACGGTGGAACACACCTCCGCCACCGCGTCTCCCTCCAACCCGATCACCGCCGCCATCGTGCCGGGCTGTTCCATGCCGGCCCGATGCATCAACTCGCCGCGCAGCCGGACCAGCCGAAGGCCGCCCTCGAAGGTCAGCGCTCCCGCAAACACGAGGGCGGAATATTCTCCGAGCGAATGGCCGGCCGCCATGTCGGCATGACGATCGTTCATCACCTCCGCGGCCGCCATGCTGTGCAGAAAGATGGCCGGCTGCGTGTTCTTCGTCTGGCGCAGCTCGTCCTCCGGCCCTTCGAAACAGATCCGGCTCAACGGCACGCCGAGAACCTCGTCGGCCCGCTCGAACAATCGCCGTGCGCCCTCCGCACCCGCTGCGAGATCGGAACCCATCCCGACATACTGCGACCCTTGGCCGGGGAACACGAACGCGCGTAGGCTCATCGACAGGTCAGGCGTTCTTCGCCAGAGACCACTTCACGTACGCCGCCCCCCAGGTGTAGCCGGCGCCGAACGCCGCGAGAATGATGTTCTGGCCGCGCACCAATTTGCCCGTAGCGACCCATTCCGACAGGCACAGCGGGATCGTGGCAGCCGTCGTGTTGCCGTAGCGGTCGATGTTGATCATGACCTTGTGGCCGTCGATGCCCATCCGTTTCGCCGTCGCATCGATGATCCGCAGATTGGCCTGATGGGGCACCAGCCATGCGACATCGTCCCCCTTTAGGCCGTTCCGCTCCATGACCTCTGCGGAGACGTCCGCCATACCCTTGACGGCAAGCTTGAAGACGTTCTTTCCATCCTGAAAAATGTAGTGCATCTTCTTGTCGATGGTCTCGTGCGTCGCCGGGTTTAGACTGCCACCGGCCTTCATATAGAGGAATTCTCCGCCCGCACCGTCGCTGTAGAGACGATGGTCTATGAGCCCGTATCCCGGCTCCCCGCTCGGCTCCAGAAGCACGCAGGCAGCCGCATCGCCAAAGAGAATGCAGGTGTTCCGGTCTGTGTAGTCGATGATGGCGCTCATCTTGTCCACACCGACCACGAGCACTTTCTTGTTGGCGCCGCTCTCGATGAACTTCGCTCCCGTCGCAAGCGCGTACAGGAAGCCGGAGCACGCCGCCGAGACGTCGAATCCCCACGCCTGCTTCGCGCCGACCTTGTGCCCGACGAGAACGGCCGTCGCCGGGAAGAACATATCGGGTGTGACGGTCGCGACGATGATCACTTCGATCTCCGCCACGTTGACGCCGTACCGTTCGACCATGTTCTGAACGGCCAGGGCGGCCATATCTGAACTCGCGCCGTTCTCCATGATGCGGCGTTCCCGGATGCCCGTGCGGGTCCGGATCCACTCGTCGTTCGTGTCGACCAGCTTCTCGAGGTCGAAGTTCGACAGGATCTTAGGCGGCGTGTAGTGCCCCAGGGCGGTGATGGTGGCGCGTTGAACGGACATGAAGGAGTCTCAGGACACGGAAGGGGAAGGCGTTTCGAGTGCGCTGGCGATATGACGGTTGAGGCCGCTCTGGGCGACCTCGACGGCACGGAGGATCATGTTCTTGATGCCCACGGAGCTGGCGCTGCCGTGGCCGATGATGGCCACGCCGTTCACGCCAAGCACGGGGACGCCGCCATGTTCATTCGGGTCGAGCACCTTGAGCGCCCGTCGCATGGCGCCGCGGGCCAATCCGAGGGCCACCTTGTCGACGAGGCTGCGCTCGGCGGCATTCTTGAGCATGGTCTTCAGGAAGGACGGCACGCTTTCTCCGAACTTCAGCACGATATTGCCGACGAATCCGTCGCACACGACCACATCGGCCTTGGCCTTGAGGATGTCGCGCCCTTCGACGTTTCCGACGAAATTCACGGCGCTTCCTTCCAGCATCCGGTAGGCCTCGAGGACCACCTCGGTGCCTTTCGATCGTTCTTCGCCGACGTTCAGAAGTGCAACGGTGGGCTTGTCTTTGCCCACGACACGCTGGTAGTAGATGCTTCCCATGATCCCGAACTCATACAGTTGTTGCGCGCGGCAGTCCACATTGGTGCCCGCATCGACAAGAAGGCACACTCCCCTTTCCGCCGGAATAAACGTGCCGATCGTCGGGCGGCTAACTCCTTTCACCCGGCCTAGGATCAGCGTCGCGGCTGAAAGAACGGCGCCCGTGTTGCCGGCGCTGACGAAGGCATCCGCGCCTCCTTCCTGATGCAGCCGCATGCCGACCGCCAGCGAGGAATCGCGCTTCAGCTTCAATGCGGCCGTCGGCGGATCCTCCATGGTGATGACCTGCGACGCGTGCACGAATCGCACCGCGTCGGGGCCGCCACCAGCGGCCGTACAAAGATAGCCCACCCCGGGCTCGTAGCCCACAAAGATCAAATCCAAAAAGGAGGGGGCTTCCCGGAGTGCCGACATTGCTCCCTCGATCTCACGACCGGGCGCAAAATCGCCGCCCATGGCATCGAGGACAACACGGATGCGAGTGGAAGAAGGCATGCAGGACGACGGATGACGAGTGTCGTGCTGGGATCGTCCGAAGGTTAGGACGCTTTGGGGGTCGTCACGACGCGGCCGTTATAGTATCCGCAGCTCGGGCACGCGCGGTGCTGGAGCTTCGGCTCGTGGCAGTTGGGGCACGCCTGCGTCGCCGGAACGGTCGCCTTGTAATGCGTGCGTCGTTTCCGTCCACGGGTCTTGGAATGGCGCCGTTTCGGATTGGGCATAGCGGTGGTCCTTTCACTCTTTCAGATCGTTACGATTTCGACAATTTCTTCAATGCATCCCACCGGGGGTCGGTGGCGCTCTTTTCACAGGAGCACGACCCGGTGTTCAGGTTCGTTCCGCAGGTCGGACACAGACCCTGGCATTCCTCCCGGCACAGCAACTTCTTGGGGATTGCAAGCTCCAGGAATTGACGGAGGTCTTCATCCAGCGTGATTACCTGGGCGTCCGACGGCACGGTCTGCACTTCCCCGGATTTTCCTGTCGCCGGGGCCGAAGAACTTTCCGGAACATACAGGATCCGATAGGAACCTGTGAGGGGAAGATCGAATCGGTCCAGACACCGGTCGCAGGTGAACACTCCCTTCGACTCAAAGCTGGCATGTAACAGGTACTGGCGGCCGGTCCTGTTGAACTCCGCGCCGACCCGAATGGGGCCGACGAATGGCTCGTCCAACTCGAGGTCTGACGGCAGCGCTTCAAACGTGTGGTGGTGCGCCCCCTCGGCAATCCGCGCTATGTTAATCTGCATGACGCCCATAGCTTCAGATCGAATTTCGTTCGAATTCAGGAGTTGTGAGCCACGAAGAGGCATCAAGAGTCTTTTTCTGCCCCGTTGTGGCCATTTTTTTTGCCGCGGTCCATCCGCGTGGAAACCGAGAACCGCGAAATCTCCAAAAAATCAAAGAAAGATACGGAAAAACTTGAGGCGAGTCAAGAAAGAGAATGCGGCAGGATTGTCACTCAATAGAAGAGCCCCGACCGGCATCGGGGCTCTTCACTTACAGTTGACGCAATCGGTGCAGACGTCCGGCCACAGCGACGGACCTCCCTACTTCACGAGGATCATCTTCTGCGCGGCCCTGTAAGGGCCTGCCACAAGCCTCAGCAGATACACTCCGCTCGACAGGCCTCGTCCAGACTGGTCACGCCCATTCCACGATCGTTCGTGCGTACCGGCTGGAAGATTCTCGTCAACGAGCGTGATAACCTCCTGCCCAAGCAACGTGTAGATCTTCAACTTCACGTTCACGGATGAGGGCAGTGAGAATCTGACCCGGGTCGTTGGGTTGAACGGATTCGGGTAGTTTCGGTCGAGCTTGAATGACGTTGGGACTCCTGCTGTCTCCTCCTCCACGCCGGTCAAGAGCGAACTGACGTACGGTCCTTCGCCATATGTGCCGGCGAGAAGTCTCCTGTCGGGAGTGATGTGGAGAGCCTGCACGAATGGGCGTTCTCCCAAGCCCAGGCCTTCGCCGACATTCATGAAGGAAACCCCGTTGTCCGTTGACTGGAATACTCCGGATCCCATGTCTCCAGTGCTGAAATCCGGGCTGCGGGTCCCTACGAAGATCTTTCCGGGCGACTGGAATGCCAGCGCAGTCACCCAACTCGGGTTTTGTCCAAATCTGCCGACCAGACCCGCAGCGGGCAGATCGGTCCATGTCAGGCCATGGTCTGTCGACCTTGCCACTCCTTGGGGGGTTCCCCCGAAGACGATTCCGGCAGCGTCTGACGAGAGCTTCGTGACATACTTCGATTCAGTCCTTGTCCACGTTGAGCCGTTGTCCGTCGAAACGATCAACCCCCCGTACGCCAGAGAACCGCAAATGTTCGCTGTCCCGCCGGAAACGAGGTCTGTCACAGAGTCACCTCGGTTGACCGAGTCCGCCTGGACCATCCACCAGGTAGAGCCGCCGTCGGTCGTGCGATACACCATTCCAGTTGGCACTGTGGGATCCGGGAGTCCGAACCACGTGGGGTACGAAAGGCCGACAAACGCAGCTCCGGAGGCCCCGCCCGTCCCTGCTCGAACGTTCTTCGCAAAGGTTGGCGCCGAGAATGTCTTGCTGTGACTCCAGGACGACCCGCCATCCAACGATCGGTAGACCGAAGGCCCGCTCCATGTAAACAATGTTCCGTCGGTCGCAGCGAAGACACCCCCCGAACTTGCGGGGAGTCCCGAACTGCTGTAGGTCCACGTGCTGCCATCGTCGTCGGAGCGGTAGATTCCGCGGTCGGTAGCCGCGATCAACGAAGCTGAGGACCGGGCAAAACCGTAGACGTGGAGACCCCGCAAACCCTGTACGCTCTCCGACCACGACGTTCCGTTATCGGTTGAGCGAATGATCATTCCGCGCGCGCTCCCATAGAGGTTGCCGTTCGCCTCTCGAAGGAGGGCATGCGCCCTGGTGTACGTCGACTGGCCGCTCAACCAACTCGCACCATTGTCTGTCGACGCAAACCAAACACTGTCTGCGTTGCTTCGCGACGCATAGACCTCGCCGAGAGAGCCGAACGCGATGCGGGCCACGCGCACCGGTGACACTCCAAGGGACATTTGCACCCAGGAAATCCCGCGGTCCGTCGATCGGTAGAGTGCCGAGTCCGTCCCGAAGAACAGTGTATTGTCGGGTTTGATCTTCAAGACCAGTCCGGAATTGGCCGTTTGCAGTCCGAGCGACCACGTTCTTCCCGTATCCAGAGAGGTGAGGACGGTGCCCCCTCCTGTTGCAAACATTCTGCCTTGACCATCGAATGCCAGACTTCGCGTCCCCGAGCCATAGAATGGGGGAATTGACGAGTACGGCATCCAGTCCGATCCTCCATCGACGGAACGCAAGAGTTGGTCGGTGCCATTCCAGGCATAGACAGTTCCCGCCGGTCCGACGACCGACGTCTGCGTGGCGTCCAGGGGACGGAACAGCCATGTCAGGCCGTGGTCCGTAGACCGATAGATCCCCCGGAATGCAGTCACGAGCAACGTTCCATCGGGCAGCGAATGGCCTGCGTTCACGTATGCCATCGTGTTCCCGGCGACCTTCGTCCACGAAGATCCATCGTCGGTGGAACGGTATGCGCCCGCAGGGGGGAACGCGAAGAGCGCACCTGCGCTGTCGAGAATCATCACAGACACCTGGCCGCCAAACGGTCCAGAACCAGGTTCCCACGTGCCGAGGCCCGCTGTCCTGGGCGCGACGGGGAGCCATACGGAATCCAGCCACGCATTGCCCGCACCATCCTGGATGATGAAATGGAAGGGATATGTCGGCGCTGACCAATCCGAAGGGATATAAACCTCGAAAGAGGTCGAGTCGTACTGCGGATCATACGTCGGTGTGAACTCTCCGCCCGCGCCGATCTGAGGGATCGTCAGCGTTGTGGAGTGCACTACTTCGGCCGATACGACACGCACGGCGGACAAGATGAACGGCGTGTTGTTGTGGATCGTGACGACGAATCGCGCGTACTCGTCCGGATTCAGCACTCCGTCCAGTGCGATATTCTCGAGGACGAATGTCGGGGCCGTGACAGTGACGGTTCCTGCTGTCACGATGCCGACATCGAACCGAGGAAGGCTGAATGAGAACCCGGTCACGGGGACAAGATGCACGGTTGCAAACAGCGGATTCAGACTGCGGGCGATGACGGTCGAGGCGCCGAACAGTCCGTCTTGTGCCGCGCCATCATCGTGCAGCCCGTCGTCGAGGAGCGTGACCTCGGCGACAAGGCTCCCGGTGGGCTGCAGCAACGTCACACCAATGGAGTTGAATTCCCGTCGTTGGTCCATTGCTGTAAAGCGCACGAGGGCTTCCGCCGCATTGGGATACGACACACTCGGCACGATCTGCGGCACCTCAGGAAGCGAAAAGAGACTGCTATACATAGCCTGGGCGAAGAGGTCCACTGCTTTGAGGACGACGATGCTGGTGAGCCGATCGGCGCCGAGGCCCGCAAGGAAGGCCGTCACGACCTCCTGGGTGTCGCCCGGTGCCATGGAGAACGGGCCCGTCGTCATGAGCGATCGACGGTCACCAGGGGCAAAGGACCATACCTGGGCTTTCCCGTCCAGCCAGCCGGTCTGCGTGACCGGATCGCCCGACAGCGGAAACTTCGAGGGGGACATGCCGGGCGGATATGCATAGGGCATGTCGGCCGTGTTGATGTCGCCCAAGGGGGCAAAGCCGCGCAACATCTTCCACCAACGACCCGTGCCTTGCAGATAGTTTGCCGAGCCACCGGGTGGGTCGCTATACGGCGATCCTGCCGAGAAGTATGCGAACGAGGACATCCCGAGATTCCTGACGCCGGACCGCCTCCTGAGATCGAAGACCGCAGAATCGGTTGGA
>CAYIHQ010000028.1:10686-11735 GCA_964362905.1 uncultured Ignavibacteriaceae bacterium | reverse complement strand
AAGAAACCCGATGAGGTATTTAATCAACTCGTTGCGTTAAAAGTTTGAAACCAAGTATGAAAATGGGCCGCTATAGTGACCCGGTGGAGGGTATAGATTCTCTGTTCTAATCCAGAAGCCCCAGTCGACAATTGAACCGTCCGACCTTTGAGTAATCTGTTGATACGCATTAGACACAAAACCAAGGCCGTGGGCAAGTTCGTGAAGCACAAGTGTTACCAGATCGTGTTTGTCATTTGGCGTGAAACCGTCTGTTTCGTAGTACCATGAGGCGTTCGCATTGAGCTTCATCTTGATTTCAGATTCAGTCTGGTTGAGATTGCTTTGGCTCAGCATTTCAGCCAGTGCGACCGGATAGTATGCGTCTGCGACGGGAGCCCCCAAAAAGTTTTTGATCCAACGTGTTGGTCCAGCTGTGCCTCCGTTATCTGATTGGTCGCCCGTGAAGCTCTCCCAAGTCACGTCAATGCCAATTGGCTGACTAGACGTAATAAGTTGCGACCAAATGTCAATTGCATATCCAATTGCCTGTTTTGCTTCTTCTGGGGCCGATCCCCAATTCCGTACAGAAATGTTCGACAATGCGGCTTTCTGTAGTGCCTTGCGCTGCTTGTAAATAGTTGGAGCTGGGATCCGGACAAAGGCATTCTCTCGGACCAACCTGCAGGAGTGGTAACCCGATTCGGACGCATGCCCGATTGAACGACGGCTCTCGACGAAGCGCATTCTTGAATCTTGACCATGCGCAATTGGAGTGATGTATATTGCCAGCAATAGGCCATACGCTAATTGTGCAATTCTCATTGTAGCTCCTAGTCTTTGACTTGGATGACTATTCTTCGGATACAAGGTGGTATTTCACAAGATGCAGAGAGAGTCCGAAGCCGTAACTACGTTGATCGGAGAGGCCTATACCTTTTCGGTAACTAGAAAGAGCTCCAAGGTCCGAGAACTGTCGCATTGATTCTTCGAATGTAATGGTGGAATCAGTCTTCATTCGAATTGTCGTGCTTAGCTTTCCTGCCTTGCTTTGCGTGTTCGATTCAGAT
>CAYIHQ010000028.1:0-10676 GCA_964362905.1 uncultured Ignavibacteriaceae bacterium | reverse complement strand
TTCCAGAAAATCTCAAATCCACAGATATCGACAAGGAATCGTGCGGAGAACCAGACCTCAATCGAAAAAGAGTGTCCCCTTGCATCCTGTAGTATGTTGAGTCCCTATTCCGGATTGATCCGTCGACATCGAAGCGCGTTGTTATCATCAGATAGAAATTAAGGCTCCCAATAGTTTTCTTGGCGATGACTTCTTTGGAGATGTCGTACGGTCGGGATGTCACGGGTCGACCGCGTTCATAGAATTTGTATTGCCAATTGTTACCCACAGCCAACGGAAAGAACGATGGCTCCCGCGATTGTGCTCCTGTTCCCAACCCCTGACCCCACATCGTTGCCGTAATGATGGCAATCTGGATTACCAGCGTGAAGCGTTGAAGGTGACGGGGCTTCGGGATCTTGCTGACAGGTGACATGTCGGTTACGGTCTCCTTCCAGCTACAATGAATGCTCTGACGCCATCGGAGCCGACGGCAATCACGCGACTATTTGTAACTGCCAAGCTATTGTAATTCACTAGAACTGCGGGAAAAAAGGAGTGCCAAGTGCTCCCATTGAAGTGGGAAACCAAGCCGAAGTCCCCAACAACGAACACGTTGTTCCAGTCACTCCCTCTGATCCGGTTTGTATAAGCGCCGAGCCTTTTCTCGCGCCATGTCCCCGAACTGTTCTCAAATACGCTACTCCCAGACGCATAGAGATAAGACCCATCGACTGACCATATGGAAGTGACATCTTTCCCAGGTGCCCAAGCAACGGAATCAACTTGATCAAAGTCGTGAATTCTCAGGATAGTCCTATCTCGAGGACTGAAAAAATCGGTTACCGCACAGAATAATTCGTGTCGACCGGTACGTTTATTTCTGATCCCATATGCATCGTTGATCCGAGTAGTTGTCCCACTTGGTATCCGAGTCCATTGCCCGGAGACATAGTGAAGAATCATCCCTTCAGTGCCAACACAGTACAGGTCATATTCGCTCTCACCCCATATCTTGGTAATCCTAGCGCTCTGGGCCAAGGAAAGACTTAGACATGGATAGTTGTGGAAGGAAGACCCATCCCACTTCACGACAGCGAGGCCGTCTGTGAAGAGCGTGCTCGTTGCGCTGACAGAAAAGATAGCATTGACAATGGCGGCTGAAGAGAAAGCGACTGAACAATCGAAATTGAATTGGGGAAATTCTATCCGCACGGGCGTCCATTCGCGGCCATGGAGCCGAACAGCGTTGTAGGGAAGTGGATCAATCTGGCGTGTGGAGTCATCTCGGAGGTAGATCTCTCCGACGGCCCAGGCGGTCGAGTCGTTGATTATCGCCACATCGTAAAGGACGCTCGACGTCTCGCCTAGCGTGTCAATCTGCCAGACAAAATCATGGTTGGTCGTGTCAGTACCCGAAGGGGGAAGTGGTGGTGTTGGCGATGAGCACGAAGGAGAGAGGATAGCCATGCCGACCGATATGACAAACAGTAGTCTACCCTTTGGTACTCTTGAAATCTTGGGCTCGTTTGTCATGTGGTTCATACCGGATTCAACTGGGCCGCCGAGTTTGTGATTCTGCCAATTCTATCTGATGTGTCACGACACAGAACGAAAAGCCCCCCCCAACGGTCATTGACCGCCAGGATGGGCTTTCGAGTTTGGGGGATGGCCGTAGCATGACGCTTCGCCTTGGCTCCCCCCTTGGTTACCGGTTGCCGCTACTTGCTATGTCGAAGGGCAGGAGAAAGTTGGCGAAGTGAACAGTGAGTGTCAAGTTAATTCGAAGGTTCTGATTCGCACGCTTGCGAACGAAAGATGATTGATCATACGTCGTCAAAATATCTATAGGATGAGAGGAGAGTCGCCACAGTGCATTCTCAAAACGTGGACGACGAATGCGATTTCAATAATCGTCAGTTCAAGATCATTCAATCTGTCGATGCAAAAGAAAAATCCCCAGCAAACGCTGAGGATTTTCCCGTAGCAGGGTCCCGACCCAGATCGTCGGGACGCAAACAACGCGGAGGGCCCTCCGCGGCTCGACGCCTCGACTCGGCGCGCGACAGGATCTCGCCCCCTGCCTCGGCGCTATGGCCAGGGATTTGAACCAGTTCCGAGGAAGAATTGACTGACGACTTCGTCGTCAGATGGGCTCTCCCGGTTTGATCTGTCGCTCCGCGACAGTCGTTCACAGGCCTCCGGCTGGCTGGATCATGATTCCGACGCTGCAAGTGGATGAGTCGCGAATCGCCAGAGTTTTGGGATTTGGCGGTTTGGGACTTTTGGGTTTCCTTGGTCCTTACAACACAAAACCCGCACGGCGAAATCGCCTGAAGCGGGTTTTGTGTTGTCTGTAGCGGGGGAGGGATTCCCCGACTCAACAACAGTCGGGGCAGGCGAAGTGTTGATCCGTCCGGGTCCAGTACAAACGCAAGCGCCCCCGAAAAACTTGGGGGCGTTGCGTTTGTAGCGGGGGAGGAATTCCCGCCTTCACTTCGTTTCGGCGGGCAGGCAATCCCAGCCGAGGGAAGAATTGACTGACGACTTCGTCCTCAGTTTGTAGTGGGCCTCCGGCTGGATTATGATTCCGACTCAATAATCGAGGTGTCTCAAATTGCAGGGAATTGACTGAGAGATTGGGTCCTTGTCTTCTTTGGGTTTCCTTGGTTCTTACAACACAAATCCCGGTCGCTGACCGGGATTTGTGTTGTTTGTAGCGGGGGAGGGATTCGAACCCACGACCTACGGATTATGATTCCGACGCTCTAACCAACTGAGCTACCCCGCCAGCAGGATGCCCAAAACAAATATCGCGAAGCGATAATCTATATCGAAAATTGCAGATTGAAAATTGCAGATCGCAGATTGAAAAGAACCTTACCCTCTTCTTCTGCTTCGAACCACGTTCGAAATCGGCCCCAGACCCGGGCCCTGATCGACCCCGAGCGTGAGAAGCGAGGCGAGGGGGAGTCGAACGGCCGAGGGGGAGTGAAAAAAACCGGGGCGACCTTTTCGTCGCCCCATCACAAGATACCGAGATTTCTTGACTTCAGCAACGACGGCGCATCGGTCGCAGATATTTCACGCTGCCGGAAGCGTGAAGTAGAACGTGGCCCCCATGTCTCGGCTATTGTTCCAGAAGGAAGCTACCAACGACAAGGGCCCCAGTGAATGGAGCCCTGTCTGAAGTTGCATCTGTTAATTGCAGGCTACTCCTTTGCCGCACCCGTCTGATTCGACAGGTACATCTGAATTCCCATCTGGGCGATCTGCTCGCGCTGGACCTCGGCCCAATCCACGTGGCCTTCTTCCATCTTGAGGATCTTCGTCAATAGGTCGGCCGTCGATTGGTCGTCGACTTCGTGCGCGAGTTTGATCGCCTTGTTGTACGCGCGGATGGCGCCGGCTTCCGCCGCCTCGTCGTGGCCGACCATCTCCTGAACGGTCTTGCCGATCGTCATTTGATTCAGCTTCGTCACGACCGGCGTGCCCTCCAGAAACAAGATGCGCTGGATCAGCCATTCGGCGTGGTGCATCTCGTCGATGGCTTTCTTTTCAATGGCTTTGTGGAGCTTTTCGTAGCCCCAATTGTTGCACATCTCCGAATGCACCATGTACTGACTGATGGCCGTCAGTTCATCCGCCAAAAGTTCGTTCAAAACGCCGATGATCTTGTCGTTGCCTTTCATTGGTCGATCTCCTCTTCACTTAAGTGGATGTGTCATTGAGAATATACGATACAAAGGCGCGCATCGCCAGTCGTCTCGGGAATATTCAGGGAAGTATGAACGTCGGGTCCACGCCGCCGCCGTCGGTGCGGACGATGATTTCGTCCATCACAGGGACCGATGGATGTAGGACTGGTAATCGACGAGTGCCGGCTCATACTGTTCCGTGAACAGCGGCGAAGAGATCAGGAAATCCGCCGTCGACCGGTTGCACGCCGTCGGCACATTGTAGAGTACGGCGATGCGGAGGAGCGCCTTCACGTCGACGTCGTGGGGTTGAGGTTCCATTGGATCCCACAAGAAGACGAGCAGGTCGATCTCTCCCTCGGCGATAAGGGCACCCAGTTGCTGGTCGCCGCCAAGCGGACCCGAGCGGAGCTTCCGGATTTCGACGACCCGGCGCAGATCCTTTCCCACTTTCTTCTTCAAGGCCTTTTCGACGAGGCTCCCGGTCGTTCCGGTGCACACGAGTCGGTGGTCCAGAAGGGCGGACCAGTTCCAATCGACCCATTCGATCAGGTCCTTTTTTCGATTATCGTGCGCCACGAGGGCGATGCGTTTGCTCTTCTCCATGTCGTCTCCGACTGATGATCCGGGATTTTCGAGGCTCACCGCTCAGTGGCGGGATTCGAAGTGGCCGTGTTCGTTTGCGAGTTCCGTTGGTTCGATGTGGATCAAAACCTCTGCCACGGAAGGATGGGAATGGATGATGGATCGCTTCACATTCCGTGCGATGTCGTGTCCGTCTTTGACGCTGATAGCGCCATCCACCGTGACGTGGAGATCGACGTAATACGTCAATCCCATCTTGCGGACGAAGCTCTTTTCCAGGCCCACCACTCCATCAACGGCCTCGGCAGTATTTCGGATGGACTGCACGATGTCCGACGGTGGAGATGCATCCATGACCTCGTCGATGGCTGGACGCAGGATACGGTAGGCATTGAAAAGGATGACGCCGGAGGCGGCAATCGCCGCCCAATCGTCCGCACTTTCATAGCCCGACCCGCCGATGAGAGAGACCGAGATGCCGACGAACGCGGCGAGTGAGGTCAACGCATCGCTTCGGTGGTGCCGCGCATCGCCCCGAACGGCCGTGCTCTTGATCGCATCCCCCACCTTGAAAACGAAACGGTACAAGGCCTCCTTCGTGAAGACGACGACCACGAGGACGGCGAGCGTGAATGGCTCCGGCGCGTGGTGCGGCGTCTGGATCTCCCGGACGCTTTGGATGGCGATGCCGAATGCTGCAGCGACGAGGGTAAGGGCGACGGCGACGGCGGTCAGAGGTTCGGCTTTGCCGTGACCGTACGGGTGCTCTTTGTCCGGTGGCAACGAAGAGATCTTCAGACCGCCTAACACGATCAAGGAACTCGCCACATCCGTCGCCGACTCGACTGCATCGGCGATCAGCGCATAGGAATTGCCGAGCACGCCGGCGATCCCCTTGATGGCGGCAAGGAGGATGTTGGCAGCGATGCTGACGAGGGTCGACCGTATGCCGAGTTTCGTCGGTTGTTCGGTAGCCGGCAGGGGTTGCGGTATCATGGGCGGCGATAACGGTGACACATGGGATGACACAAGGTCCACCGTTCTTTGCACGAATTCAACTGCCGGTCCTGGGCGGGCGAAGCCGCACGCGCCGTTTCGTCCCCACATCGGTGGGCAAATTGCTGCGGATTTGAATATATTCTCCTGACATGCGCACTTTGGTGACATTCGACGAAGCACTGGCGATCATCCGGGAGAATGTCCGTCGGCTGGGGCCAGAGGAGGTTCGTCTGGAGCATGCCCCCGGACGCGTGCTGGCCAGCGAGATCTTCGCCGCGGAGGACCTTCCCGGTTTCGACAATTCCTCAATGGATGGCTATGCGCTCCCGCTGCGTGCCGAACAAGATCCATCTCGGCGCGAGTTTCGGGTTGCCGGGGAAGCAGCTGCGGGCAGGCCGTTTGTGGGAAACATCGCCGGTGGGGAGGCGGTACGGATCATGACAGGAGCCCCGATCCCTCATGGTTGCGGAAGTGTCATTGAAGTGGAACGCGTCAGCGAGAAGGATGGGACCATCGCTGTCGAAGAGATCCCTGCTTCCGGCAGAAACATTCGAAAAACCGGCGAGGATCTTCACAAAGGCGAATCGGTCATGCGTGCAGGAACTCGTGTCACGGCCGCGCATATGGGCGTTCTGTCTGCTCTCGGGTACGAGGCCGTCTCCGTCTCTCGCGTGCCGAACGTGTCCGTCGTTACCACCGGTTCGGAATTGGTAGCGGTGGGTGGCACCCTCCAGCACGGACAGATCAGGAATTCGAGCGCATACATGATCCCAGCCATGGTCCGAGAGGCACATGGCGCCGTGGACATGGTCCGGACAGTTTCGGATGAAGAACCTCTGCTCGCCGAGAGCCTCTCGGGTGCCCTGACAGCCGACATGCTCATCACAACAGGCGGGGTCTCAGTCGGGAAGTACGACCTCGTCATAAAGGCGCTCGAGTCAGTCGGGGTCGAATTTCTCTTCTGGAAGGTAAACATCAAACCCGGTATGCCCGTGGCGTTTGGACTCACACCGCAACGCCGGCCAGTGATCTGTCTTCCCGGGAACCCGGTGTCGACGGCGGTGACATTCCTGCAATTCGTCCGACCTGCCCTCGAGGCCATGCAGGGCTTGGATCCCTCGGAGCGCCCGCGACTCCGGGCGGTCCTGGAACACGAGGTCCACAAGAAGGACAGTAAGCGACATTTCAGCCGTGGGTTTGTTGCCTATGGGGACGGTCGGTGGACGGTGCGCACCACGGGATCGCAATCTTCCGGGATCCTGAGTTCCATGGTTCGGGCGAACTGCCTTGTGATTCTCCTGGAAGCTCCACATCGATTCGCCGCAGGGGAGGAAGTGGAGGTCGAGTTGCTGTGAATGTGAAACTCCGATTGTTTGCGTCCACAAAAGACCTGGCAGGTTTCTCAGAACGGAACGTGAGCCTACCGGAAGCAGCGACGACCGACGACGTGTGGAGCTATCTGGAGGAGCAGAACAACCGCTTCCGTGCGTGGCGTCCGAGTCTTCGGTTCGCCGTGAATGAAGAGTATGTGCCGGGATCGACCTCGTTGAAGGAAGGGGATGAGGTATCCGTCATCCCACCCGTGAGTGGCGGATGATCAGGCTCCAGCGGGAACCTCTCGATGTCGAAGAGGCCATTCGGTCCGTGCTGACGCCCGCATCGGGCGCCGTGGATGTGTTCATCGGCACGACGCGGGATCATGCGGCGGGTCGGTCGGTCCGGTCCCTCGACTACGAGGCCCATGAGACGATGGCGCTTCGCGAGGTCGAGAAGATTGTTGTGGTCGCCAGGGAACGCTGGAAGGTCTCCGGGATCGCTGTCATCCATCGACTGGGCCGCGTCGATGTGGGAGAAGCCAGCGTCGTGATCGCCGTCTCGGCCGCGCACCGGGCCGAGGCCTTCGATGCCTGTCGGTACGTCATCGACACATTGAAACAAACGGTCCCGATTTGGAAGCGGGAAGAATTCACCGACGGTACCTCGGAATGGTCCGGCCAGCCATCCGTTGGTCCGTAGACGGGCACAATTCGATTCATCCATTGCTCCAAACGTCCACCACTCCATAACTCCATCAATACGCCCGCCCCTTCTTCGTGCATACCGCTCCTCCCTTCACCGACACGTTCGGCCGCACGGTCGCCAACATCCGCATCTCCGTGACCGATCGCTGCAATTTTCGATGCCGGTATTGCATGCCCGAAGAAGGTATGCAGTGGATGGATCGGCACGAACTCCTGACCTTCGAGGAGATCGAACGACTCGTCCGGATCCTGGCGCGGCATGGCGTGCACAAGATACGACTGACGGGCGGCGAGCCGTTGATGCGCAAGGAGTTGCCGCTTCTCGTCCGCATGCTGGTGGCGATCCCCGGCATCGACGACTGTGCGCTTACCACCAACGGCTTCTTCCTCACGGAGCAGGCCGCGGCGCTGAAGGATGCGGGATTGCACCGCATCAACGTGAGTCTGGATTCTCTCGACGCGGAGACGTTTACATCCATGACGCGGCGGAATTCGTTTGAAAAAGTGTGGGAAGGGATCGAAGCGGCCGATGCGGCCGGCATTCGGCCGATCAAGATCAATGCGGTCCTCATCCGGGGCGTCAACGAGCAGGAGGTGCCGCGATTCGCCCGGCTTGCACGGGAACGCGGATTCATCCCCCGTTTCATTGAGTTCATGCCCATCGGCATGAATGACGGCTGGAGCCGCGACAAAGTGGTGACCGGTTCCGAGGTGGTCGCTACCATGGAGCGAGCGACGGGGATCCGGTTGGTGCCCATCGAACGTCCGGGAGCGCAGCCGGCCGATCGTTTTCGGTTCGAGGATGGAGTGGGCGAGGTCGGATTCATCAATTCGGTCTCCGAACCGTTCTGCGGCAACTGTAACCGCGTACGGGTCACATCAGACGGAAAGTTCCGCACCTGTCTGTTCTCCTTGAAGGAGACGGACCTGCGCGGCCTTTTGCGGGGCGGAGGGACGGACGAGCAGATCGCAGATGTCGTGCGGGGGGCGGTCTCTCGCAAAGAAGCTGGCCACTTGATCAATGAACCCGGCTTTATCCGGCCGGAACGAACCATGTCCCAGATCGGAGGTTGACGATGAAGCATCCCCGGCAGCTTCTGTCTCTTGCAGTTCTTCTCCCGCTCCTCTCGTGCGGCGACCCTCAGCCCGCAGCGGGTCCGGAAGAACAGGCTGCGGTAGAACAGGTCATCACCAAGTTCCATAGAGCATTGGAAGCCGCCTATGGAGGCAGGAATGTCGACCTGGCGGCGGAGATCGACCGCGCATTCGAAGGCAATGCCCGGTACGTCACCTACTGGGGTCAGGACGAGCCGATCGATACAAGTCGCGCCAGAATGCTCAGCGGGGTCGGACGGGTGAAGGACTACACGAACACCGTGGAAAACATCGAGACCCGCGTCTACGTCGATGGAGCTGTCCTGACGTGCATTGTTCGGCAAGAGTACGACCTCGACGGCCATCGCATCGATGAGTTTCTGCCGACGACCTACGTGTTGGAGAAGAAGGAGGAAATGTGGAAAGTGGTCTTTGTCCATCGTTCCGCAGATTTCCAGACGATCCAGCAACAGCTCGAGATCACCCGCGAACCGTGATCAGCGTCCACGAACGCCTGTCACCTTTCACATATTACATTTCACGCTTTACAGCTTCAGTCTGTCTACTGGATACTGACATCTGTCGACTCGCTCTATGGCCCTCTTCTCCAAACGCCCTCCCACCGAAGGATTGAACATCTACGGCAAGCCAAGCCTCCCTCCGGGACAGACGGCCACGGAAAAATTCCCCGTCCTGACCTACGGGCCCCCGCCGGCCGTGGACCGTGCGACATGGCGTCTCAAGGTATGGGGGCTGGTCCAGCCGCAGGAATGGTCGTGGAAGCAGTTCATGGCGCTTCCGCAATCGTCGCTCACAGCTGACTTCCATTGCGTGACTCACTGGAGTCGTTTCGGAGATGCGTGGGAGGGAGTGTTCTTCCGCGACCTGTTGAAGCACATCCAGGTCTTGCCGGCCGCCAAGCATGTGGTGCAGCATGCCTACGGGGGATACACGACGAACCTGCCGATGGCATGGATGGTCGATGAAGATGTCATGCTGGTCCACACAATGAACGGTGCACCGCTCGAAGCCGAGCATGGCGGTCCTTTGCGGGTCATTACTCCTCGGCGGTACGCCTGGAAAGGCGCGAAATGGCTGAACGGCCTTGAATTTATGGCCAAGGATACTCCGGGTTTCTGGGAGCAGAACGGCTACAGCAACTCCGCCGATCCTTGGAAAGAAGAGCGCTTCTGGTGATCGTATGAATCGCACATGGATGCATCGAAGTGTGAAGGTTCTGCTGGCCGCCGCCGCGGCTGTGACGGCGTTCCTGCAGGTTTCTGATGTTTCGCATCGGGCTGCGCGACACGTGTGGAGCCCGGACTTCATTTCGTCGAAGAGTATCGCGCCCCGCCCCTCTGTCATCGACGGCGGTGAGGATGCGGGGTCCCGTACACGGTGGGAATGGATGATGCTCCATGACCCCGCGACTGGCAAGATCCCCGAAGGCGTTCGCGAACGAGAGCTCGAATTCGCGCGCTCGCTGCCCAAACGGACAGGCCGATTGGCAAAGGGTGCGGGAGATGCGGCTGTCACCTGGACCGCCCGCGGTCCTCAGAACGTCGGCGGGCGCACCCGCGCTTTGGCACTCGACCGAGCCAATCCGGCCGTCATGCTGGCAGGAGGGGTGTCGGGTGGCATGTGGCGTTCGGTGAGCGGCGGTTCATTGTGGATGAGAGTTAGTTCGGGCAACGAGCTTCAGAGTGTCTCCTGCATCACGCAGGATCCGCGTCCCGGACGCTCTGCAACGTGGTACTACGGAACTGGAGAACTTCGCGGCAATTCAGCGGCCGGAGGAGGAGGTTCAGTGTACCGTGGCGACGGCATCTATCGGTCGACGAACAACGGCCTGACGTGGTCGCTCCTGACATCGACCTCGACGAACAATGTGCTGTTCGACCAGGCGTTCGACTATGTGTGGAATTTGGCGATCAGTCCGCGTGAGACCGTCCAGACGGTGATCGTCGCCGCCACGATCGGCGGCATCGCACGATCCATCGATGGAGGACAAACGTGGACCACGGTGCTGGGAGGAGGCATCGCCAACAACGCGGGCCCTCGCTACACGGATGTCGTCGTGACATCCGGCGGCGTGTTCTACGCCACGTGCAGCAGCCGTAACATGAACCTGAGCCTGACGGCGACCGACGCGGGTATCTGGCGTTCCACCGACGGCCTTGCGTGGACGAATATCACGCCGGCAAAATTCCCCGACAGTGTGAGCACCGACTTCAACCGATTCGTTGCGGCGATCGCCCCATCAAACGAGAACGTGGTCTACTTCGTGGGCGAGGCGCCG
>CAYIHQ010000027.1:0-11824 GCA_964362905.1 uncultured Ignavibacteriaceae bacterium | reverse complement strand
CTCCAGGGTCGTGTATACAACGAACGTAGTCTCTGGAGTAGGTGTAGTACTGGCCATGAATTTCAGACTATTGGGAAGGCCACCACTCTTGTGAGCGTCCCGCGACCGTTCCTTCTGCTTCTCGAGCCACGTTCGGAAGCCTTTCTCGTCCACCGTCAGGCCTCGCTCGACCGCCATCAAGGATGTGAGGTCGATCGGAAACCCGAAGGTGTCATACAGGCGGAAGGCATCTTCCCCTTCAATGCGCGTCGAGCCGGACCTCGCCATGCGCGCGGCGATCTGGTCGAACATCTCCAGGCCGCGGTCGAGTGTGGCGTTGAAACTTTCTTCTTCACCATGCAGGACCCGTTCCACATGGGACTGTTTCGCGGCGATCTCCGGAAAGACGTCGCCCATGATGGACACGAGCGCGGGAACTAACTGGTGGAGGAAGGGTTCGCGCAATCCGAGCGTGCGGCCGAATCGTGCCGCCCGACGGAGAAGACGGCGAAGCACATAGCCGCGGCCCTCGTTGGACGGGACAGCCCCGTCGGCGATCGCGAATGTCAGGGTGCGGACGTGGTCGGCGATCACGCGCAACGCGACGTCCCATTCGGCCTGCTCGCGGGAAAGCGTACCGTCCATTCTGCCGTCATACATACGGCCGCTTATGCGGGCGGCGGCCTGGATGGTCGGCATGAAGACATCGGTGTCGTAGTTGGAGGGGCGACCCTGCAGGACGGCGCAGATCCGCTCGAACCCCATTCCCGTATCCACATGCCTGGAGGGGAGGGGATGGAGCGTACCGGCGGCATCACGGTTGTATTGGATGAAGACCAGGTTCCAGATCTCCATCAATTCGGGCACGCCGGCATTGACCATCGAAGCCGGAGCATTCGCCCCGGGTGTGCGGTCGATGTGGATCTCGGAGCAGGGACCGCAGGGTCCCGTTTCGCCCATCTCCCAAAAATTGTCCTTCTCTCCAAATTTCAGGATGTGGCTGGGGTCGATATCGGTCACTTCCTTCCACACCCGTTCGGCTTCCTCGTCGTCGTTGTACACGGTCGCCCAGAGACGGTTCTTGGGCAGTCCCCACACCTTCGTCAACAACTCCCACGCCCACGCGATCGCTTCCTTCTTGTAGTAGTCCCCAAACGACCAATTGCCCAGCATCTCAAAGAAGGTGTGGTGGTAGGTGTCGCGTCCCACCTCTTCGAGGTCGTTATGTTTGCCGCTCACCCGAATGCACTTTTGGGTGTCTGCGGCGCGCGTGTACGGGCGGCGCCCCGTGCCCAGAAAGACGTCTTTGAACTGATTCATGCCCGCGTTCGTGAACAGCAACGTGGGATCGTCGCCGGGAATTACCGGCGCGCTCGGCACAACTGTGTGGCCGTGCCGCTGGAAGAAATCAAGAAAGCTCTGGCGTATTTCTCGGGAAGTCATTGATGCAGGAGACAGAATACAGGACTCAGAACTCACGA
Source organism: uncultured Ignavibacteriaceae bacterium (assembly GCA_964362905.1). Classification (GTDB taxonomy): domain Bacteria; phylum Bacteroidota; class Ignavibacteria; order UBA10030; family UBA10030; genus 2-02-FULL-55-14. The sequence goes on along the minus strand of CAYIHQ010000027.1, from coordinate 10,364 downwards.
TGGGACATGCGGAATTTGGAAACGTCAGCACTTCTTCAAGGTATCTGGCTTCTGACGTCTGACATCTGGATACTGACGACTGTCTGCTGTCGACTATCTTCTCACACTTCAATCTGCGTATGGAGTGCAATCTCTTCCAGAACGCCCGAGACTCGCAGGCAGTCGGGCATCGGTCCCGCATACACCATCGCCTTGCCGGTGTGGTGAACCTCCCAGGTCAGCGATTCCGCCTTTGGTTGGTTGCAGCCCGTGGCCTTCATGATCTGGTGGATGACCTCTTCAAACGTGTGCAGCTCATCGTTGAAGAGTATCACCTTGGCCGGCGGGTGGACCTTTGTTTCTTCGGTGACGTCGGATTCGGATTGCGATGCAGGGTGCAACTCGCTCATTTCACAGAACTTACGAAAAAGGGGGTCGAATTGCGAAGGAGCTGTCCCAACTGGGTAGCAGCGAACTTCACGCGCGCGTATGCGGCACACTTCCGCCCGCCATGGCAGGCGACTACCGCATCATGGCTACTTCTAGGACAGCCCTATCGAGATGATGCAGCGTCAGTTCACATGTGCTGGATGATGGCGTCCCCGAATTCCGAGCATTTGACCTCTTTCGCGTCTTCCATCAAGCGGGCAAAATCATAAGTCACGGTCTTCTTGGCGATGGCGCTTTCGAGTCCTTTGAGGATCAGGTCGGCCGCTTCGGTCCAGCCCATGTAGCGAAGCATCATTTCGCCCGAAAGGATCACCGACCCGGGATTGACCTTATCCTGGTTGGCGTACTTGGGAGCCGTTCCGTGCGTCGCTTCGAAGACGGCGTAGCCGTTCTCGTAGTTGATGTTGCCCCCCGGTGCGATCCCGATGCCGCCCACCTGGGCCGCGAGGGCGTCCGAGATGTAGTCTCCGTTGAGATTCAGCGTGGCGATCACGTCGTACTCTGCCGGCCGCGTGAGGATCTGCTGCAGGAATGCATCGGCGATGACGTCTTTGATGATGGTGCCGTCCGTCAATTTGACCCAGGGGCCACCGTCGAGCAACTTGCCGCCGAACTCTTTCTGCGCGAGCTCATAGCCCCAATCCCGGAATCCGCCCTCGGTGAATTTCATGATGTTCCCCTTGTGCACCAGGGTCACCGACTTGCGCTTGTTCTGTCGGGCATAGGCGATCGCGGCGCGCACCAGTCGCGAGGTCCCTTCCTCAGAGACCGGCTTGATGCCGATGCTCGAGGTGTGCGGGAAGCGGATCTTCTTCACGCCCATCTCTTTCTGCAGCCATTCCACCACCTTCACCGCCTCGGGCGTGCCCGCTTTCCATTCGATGCCGGCGTAGATGTCCTCCGTGTTCTCCCGGAAGATGATCATGTCAACGAGCTCCGGATGACGGACGGGCGACGGGACGCCTTTGAAGTACCGAACGGGCCGAAGACAGACGTAGAGGTCGAGGAGCTGGCGCAAGGTCACGTTGATCGACCGGATGCCGCCGCCCACGGGCGTGGTCAGGGGCCCCTTGATGGCGACGATGTGATCCTTGATAGCTTCGATCGTGTCGTCATGGAGCCAGGTGTTCGGACCGTAGACCTCGTTGGCCTTATCGCCGGCAAAGACCTCGAACCACGCGATGGAACGCTTGCCGCCATATGCTTTCTTCACAGCCGCGTCGAAGACCCGTACGGATGCACGCCAGATGTCGGGTCCTGTCCCGTCCCCCTCGATAAAGGGGATGATGGGATGGTCGGGGACCTTCAGGGTGCCGTTGGAGAACGTGATCTTCTCGCCGCTGGCAGGCGCTTTCAACTTGACGTAGGACGGCATGGGCGTGGGACTCCTTGAGTCGATGATTCAGTGGGGTAGATGGGCGCGGATCAGGCGGGCGGTCTCTGACATCTCGCCGTCCGCATATTTCTTTAACTGCAGGACGAACCGGATGTTGTCGTTCGGGTACCGCGGTGTGACGTGCAGGTGAAAATGGAACACCGACTGTCCGGCGATGCGGCCGTTGTTCGTGAAGAGATTGTACCCTTCCAGCCGGAGGCCTGCGACAAGCGCCGACGTGACCCGTTGCGCCGCCGTCAGGACGGAGGCATAGCACGTCGCCGGCAACGCGAGGAAGTCGGCACAATGCGCTTTCGGAAATACCAGGGCGTGGCCGAAGTGGATGGGATTGATGTCGAGGATCGCGAGGACGTGCTCGTCTTCGTACAGCACCTCGGCCGAGACCTCCCGTCGGACAATCCGGCATAAGATGCAATCGTTCATCGTGCGCGCAGGAATGCGGAAAGAAAATCTATCGAAATCTCGCTGGAAATGCAAAGAATTCGGGGCATGTTCCTTGCACATCCTGGGGTGGTTTGATATATTGACACATTCTTCAATCTGACCGAACTACTTCCTACTTCCATAGATCAGGGGACGGAACATGAAACGGAACACCTTGCTCGGCCTGACGCTGGTCCTTCTGGCGTCCCTGGCGTTTCAGGGCTTCCAGTGTGGATCACCCGAATTCACGGGTGCGAAGGTCTACATCAATCAGAAGAACTACAAGGAGGCGATGCGCCTCCTGGATATCGAGACTCAGAAGAATCCGGGCAATGAAGAGGCATGGTTCCTTCTCGGTCATCTTCGCTCGGAGGCGGGCGAGTATGCGGCCATGAATGTGGCCTTCAACGAAGCCCTCAAGCTGTCGCCGAAGCATCAGAAGGAGATCATAGCGGTCCGGTATATCAAGTGGGCGAGCCATGTGAATCCCGGCATCGGAGCGCTTCAGCGAGCCTCCTCGGATTCGTTGCAGTTCTATGACAAGGCGATCGACGAATTCAACAAGGCCATCACCGCCTGGCCCGATACCATGCTGACCTACCGATTCCTGGGATACGCCTACCGGGGCAAAGGGGACAACGACAATGCCCTCATCGCCTTCAAGTCTGCGTGGCAGCGGGGCAAGGACGCTGAATCGCACAAGCAGGCGGGCCGTATCTACCTGCAACGCGGCAAGAGCCTGAAGGACCAGTTCCAAACGGAAAACGCCGAGAAGATCCGGGCCCTGGAGAACCTGAACAAAGTAACGGATGGAACGGCGAAAGCGGACGTGATGAGCATGTTGGGCGCCCCCGACAACGTGAAACGGACGCGCGGCAGCCGCAAGGAAGAATGGACCTACACGCGCTTCAGCAACCTCGTCGTCTTCATCGATGGCGACCGGGTGGCCTCGAAGGAGCAGCGGACGCCCTACAATCCGGATATCGACTCGACGAAGCATCGCGGTGCGCTTGCCGAATTCGCCTTCGCGGCCGGGATCTTTGAAGAGGTGAAGGCTCAGGATCAGAAGGATCCCGAGAATCTCAACCTCTTGCTGCAGTCCTATGTGGAATCCGAGCGGATCAAGGAAGCGATCGCCGGTTTCCGTACGGCGGTCGAGAATGAGCCGGGCAACAAGCTGAACCACTACATCTTGGGTGTCCTTCACCGGACTGTGGGCGACTTCACGGCGGGCATTGCCGAGTTCGAAGCGGCCCTCAAGATCGACCCGGCCTATGCGGACGCACTCTTCGACCTCGGAGCCACGTACTACAACTGGGGTGTGGACATGATCCGCGATGCGCGGGAGAAGGAAACGGAGTCGGATTCGTTCAAGGAGAAGTTCCAGGCCGCGGTGCCCTACTTGGAGCAGGTCACAGTTCTCAAGAAGAACGATGCCACCGTTTGGGAAACGCTCGGCACCATTTACGCGCGCTTGGGCCAATCAGACAAGGCCATGAAGGCGCTTGACACTGCCGACCAGATCCGGAAAGGCAACTGACCATGGCGGACCAGCCACAACAACCCCAGCAGATCAACATTGAGTTGGGGGAGAAGGAAGCGGAGGGGATCTACTCGAACCTCGCCATCATCACGCACTCACCCGCTGAGTTTGTGATCGACTTCACGCGGGTTCTACCCGGTGTTCCTAAAGCAAGGGTGCATGCGCGTATCGTGATGACGCCGCAGCATTCGCGGATGTTCCTCGGGGCATTGCAGGATAACATCGAGAAGTACGAAGCGAAGTTCGGAGAGATCAAGATCGCCGGCGACCTCAGCGCCCCGCCCCCCGCATCCGCTACTTCGACGGACCCGCGCTGTCACGCCCCGCACCCCCGGCGGGCCCCCTGGGGCGCCGGCGGCGTTTGAGGGAGAACGTGAGCGCGCGCACACGAATTCGCGCTTACATTCCTGTCATCGCGTTGCATCTTGGCCCCACGCTGTCTACCTTGCAAAACGTTGCGCCCTTCCACCACCACACTCCCTGGCAGGCCATGAAGCGAACAGCCGCAGCTGTGCCGAGGTCGTTGCCTCTGCTACCCGCACTGTTGGCAGCGCTCGTCGCGCTCCAATGCATCGAACCGCCCCTCTCGCCCGTCGCGCCGTTCTGGCAGACCCAGCTCAGCATCCCCCTGGCCGACATCACACGGACGCTGGCGGACGCCTTCAAGGACACGTCCACCGTCAAACGGGATCTCGCCGGCGGATTCTATTTTGAAGACACTCAGGCCGGACAACCGGTCCGGCTCGATACGCTGAAGGTCTCCCCACAGCCGGCTGCGGAGCAGGTCTCTGTGGGACGGGTCGAGATCAGTGCGTTGCCGACGACAACGGCAGGCGTCGCCGCGACCGACCTTGGGCTGCCGGCAGGAACGTGGCCCGGCGCACCGTTCCCCGCATTCTCCGGGGCGACGACCACGCTTCCTGCGATCGCCGTCGGCGATACGACGTTGTTCGAATTTGCCGCCGTTGATACAGGATCGCTCACACTCTCTATCACCAATACGCTTCCCATGGCGATCACGTTTAACGGCGCCGTGGTTCTGCAGAATAACCTCCCCGGGATTGACACGACCGTCATTGCATCATTTCCCTTCGCGACGATCCCGTCCGGCGCTTCGGTCTCCCACCCCGCCTCCTTGGCCGGAAAGTTGGTGTGGGGACGCCTCCGGACGGCTCCGGTGAGCGTCACGATCGCGTCGAAGGCAGGACCGTTCGACATCAACTCCTCCACCGGGGTGCAGTTGTCCTTCGGATCGTCACCCCTGCGGGTCGACAGCGCTCGCGCGGTCGTACCGCCCCAACAGGTCGTCTCGATCAACGACTCTGTCATCGTCGTGGACGATTCTGTGTCCGTGACGGATGCGCGATTCCGGAGAGGTACCTTTTCGACCCGCATTGTCAACAATCTGGATGTACAGGTGGGAGTCCGGCTGAAATTCGGCAATTTCCGCAGCACGATCACCGGAGACACGATGAGCATCTTGCGCATCGTGCTGCCGCGTTCCGTCGCCGTCTTTCCCTTCAGCCTCGACACCATCCAGCTTGTCAATCCCACACCCGACCCGATTGGCACGCGTGTTAGGTTCAGTGTTGGGATCGAGACGATCACGTCCGCCGGGCAAAAATCGACTATCACAGCGAACGATTTCGTACGGGCCGAATTCACTCCGCAAAACAGTTTCGTGCTTCAAAGCATCACCGGACGCATCAAGCCGTTGACAGTCGCCTTCGCATCGGGCGCAAGCGGCGTGGACATGGGCGAAGCCGCCGACAAGTTCTCCGGCAATTTCACATTTGATTCCGTCCGGATCGCCGTGCGACTCGGACTTACCGGCGGCTATCCGGTACGCTACAGTCTGGCTCTTGAGGCGCGTAACCGCAAAACGAACACCGTCGCCACTCTGCGTCTCCCGCCTCCGGCGGGTCAGACCGACACGGTCTTCTATCCTGCCGGCGGCGCCATGACGACGATCGCCCTTGGGAACTCTCAGGGACTCAACACGTTCCTTTCGAACTTTTTCCCGAATTTTCCCGATACGTTCATTGTGCGTGGCTCGGTGGTGATCAATCCCGCTTTTGACCCGGCGACCATTTCCGACACGTCGAAGCTCTATCAGGCGGTGAACATGTACTTCCCGCTGAAGATCGGGCTGGCAAACGGCAAGATCGAGGACAAGATCTCGCTCGGTGGCGAATCGAAATTCCCGACCGAGTTCGCGCGCGACATCAAGCAGGCGTCGTTACGGTTCAGCGTCACGAACAAGATCCCGGCACAGCTGGCCTTTCGTCTTCGTCTGCTGGGGCGCTTGACGCCCGGATCGCCCCGCGACACGCTGTTGCGGATCCCGGTGGACGGGTCGTCACGTACGATCGCGGCAGCCACCGTCGATGCCAACGGCAATGCGGTTGCTCCGTCAGCGTCAAGTTTCGAGATCGGGCTGACGACTCAACAGGTTGACCTCTTCAACAAGGCGGACACGATGTATGTCCGGCTGGACCTCCAAACCTCGGGGGCCGGTACCCAAGCGGTTCGATTCCGGACGTCAGATTTCATCCGGTTGCGGATGTCGGGAAACCTTGTATATATCGTCAATCAACCGAACTGACCCGGAGAACAGCCATGAACGCCCGTCGCAATATGTCAGCGGTTCGGCGCAGCGGCCTCCAGGTCGCCGCCATCAGTGCACTGTTGTTCGTGCTTGCCGCCGTCGCCGTCGCCGGCGACCGCACAAACGTCCGCGGGGTCGGTATGGGCCGCACGGGCAATGCAGCAGCACGCGGCATCGACGCGCTCAGCATCAATCCGTCGCTCCTGGCCTTGCCCGACAATCGTTTCATGGAGATCGGGCTGGTCCCTTTCGGGTTCCATGTCCGTTCGGACTTCTTTTCCTACGACGTCTATAACAACTACTTCACGGGCGTCGACGACGGCTCGGGGAATCGAGTCGCGAAGTTCCTGACGGACAAGGACAAGAACGACCTGTTGGGATTCTTCCCGAACGAAGGCGAGACGAGAGGGAGCCTCGAAATTTCCTTGTTCTCCATCAGCATTAATTCTTCCGTGCTCGGAGGAATCGGGTTCAGTGTGACAGAGCACATCGGTCTGAAGAACAACTTCGACAAGGACTTCTTCCGTCTGGCCTTTTTCGGCCTGGACTCGCTCGGGTCAACCTACGACATCTCCGGCACCCGTCAGGAAGGATGGTGGTGGCGGGAATACAACCTGTCCTATGGCCGCGAGATCCCGTCTTTCATTCCATTCGCCAAGCGGCTGTTTGTGGGAGCAGGCATCAAGTTCGTCCGTGGGTACGGGGTCTTCGAGACCGCGTCGTACTCGGGTTCGGTCGGTAATGTGCCCGTGGGTGCGAATCAATACGAACTCCGAGCGCATTCGGACTTCCTCGTGAGGCGGTCCGGCATCCAGGAGTTCACGTCCGATTCAATCGACTTCACCCCGTTCCCAGATCCTGCAGGCCGCGGCACAGGATTCGACCTTGGCCTCACCATGGAGATGAAATACGGGATCCGCGTGTCAGCGGCCGTGGTCAACCTGGGTTCGATCACGTGGGATCAGAATCTGGTCGAAACGATCGGTGTCGGGTCGATCACCGTCTCGAACCCGCTGTCGGTGGAAGGAAATGACTCGTTGTTGACGGCGCTTCGAGGCAAGAATCGCCCCGGAGAGTCTTTCAGCACGCCGCTCCCCGCACAGTTGCGGATCGGGGCCACGATGCGGTCGGATGAGGTGCCGTTCCTGAAGTTCCTTCCAGGCCGGCTCTCGCTCGCGATCGACTACCTCCAGGGATTCAATACCTCCCTGGGCAACACAACGCAACCCAGGTTCGCTCTGGGGGCGGAGTACCGCATCATTCCATTGATTCCCCTGCGCACAGGGATCTCGTTGGGCGGCGGTGATTCATTCCGTTGGGCTGCAGGATTCGGCCTAGACTTCCACTTTCTCACGTTCGACCTCGCTACAGAGAACATTGGGGTCCTCACTTCGCTGAAGAACTTCAGCATGTTCGAAGTGTCGGCGGGATTGAAGATCAAGATATAACGCCGGCCGGTTCCGGCTGAATAACGCAAACGGGCAGGACCCCGAGAGGGAGCCTGCCCGTTCGTCGTTTTTTGAGGCGGGGAAGGTGTTCAGCCCGCCGAGGAGCGGGTCACATCTTCACTCGCAACCGCGCAATGGGAACGCCAAGTGCCTCCCGGTACTTGGCAACGGTGCGCCGGGCGATGTGGATCCCCTCCGTGTTCAAGATCTTCCCGATCGCGTCGTCGTTCAACGGATTCTTCGAGTCCTCAACTTCGATGAGGTCCTTGATCCGTTGCTTGACGGCCGTGTTGGAAACATCCTCGCCGTTTTCAAAGGTCAATCCGGACGTGAAGTAGAAGCGGAGGGAATGAACCCCGAACTCCGTCTGCACGTACTTGCTGTTCACCACCCGGCTGATGGTGGAGATGTCGACCCCCACGACTTCGGCCACGTTCTTATAGATCATCGGCTTCAGGACCTCGCCGTCATCGAACCATTGCCGTTGCCTCTCCACAATGGCCCGCATCACGCGCAACAGAGTTTCCCGGCGCTGATGAATGGAGGCGATGAACCACTTGGCCGCTTCGAACTTCTTCCGGACGAAATCCTTCGCGTCCTGCGGCACCTTCTTGCCCTTCGGGGCGATGAGCTGCTTGTAGGCATTGTTGATGCGCAGGGGCGGGATGTTGCGGTCGTTCAAGAGAATGAGGAAATCGCCCCGCTCTTTCGTCACAATGAAGTCCGGGGTGACGTAGTTCTCCTGCGCGGTGAATTCTCCCTCGCCCGGCTTTGGGTTGAGATGCTGGATGATCTCTTCTGTCTTCTTCAGCGTGTCGGTCGTGATGTGAAGATGCTTCAGCAGCGTATCATATCGCTTTTGCCGAAAATCTTCGAAGTGCTGAGTGACGATGCGGATCGCGAGTTCGCGAAGGGGGACCGGGACGGCGGCGAAGCGCAACTGCGCAGCAAGGCATTCCTGTAACGAACGGGCTGCAACGCCCGGAGGTTCGAGAGACTGGATCTGGTGCAGCACCCGCTCTGCCCGCTCGACCGTGAGCGACAGTTCGTACGTGAGATTCAGGTCCTGGACGATCAGTCCCAATTCCCGCCGCAGGTAGCCATCCTCGTCGACATTGCCCAGGATCTCTTCGGCGAGCAATTCGTCATCCCCGTCCACATCGAGCATCCGATACTGGGTCATCATCCTCTCAAGAAGAGGCACCGTGGCCGGCAGGGGCGTTTCGTATTCCTCTTCGTCATTCCGGGGAAGGGATTCCGGGCTCTTGTAGCCGGCGTTGTCGTCGTGGATGTAGTCGTCGAGCGTGTAGTTGTCCACCGCCGGCTCGTCCGACCCCTCCTCGGTCCGGTCGGCCGTTTGATCGGGCGCTTCCTGTTCCTGGGTCAGCTCAAGCTCGTCCGCCAGCTCCAGCATCGGATTCTGTTCCAGCTCGAGCTTCACCCGCTGCTCAAGCGACAGTGTCGGAAGTTGGAGGAGCTTCAGATACTGGACCTGCTGGGGCGTCAGCTTGAGCCCCATCTTGAGTTGTTGCTGAAGGGAGATCATCGTCTCGTGGTTACCCGTCCCGCCGTTGGGTCGTGTCCCGCAGGGCGTTGAGCCATGCGGGGCCGTAGGCCCGTTCCACCGCATGTGCGACAAAGGTCAGAAGAGGCACGTGTTCCTGCCCGCCCCGCTCACGGGCCGGGCGGCAGATCTCCGATTCCTCGTATCGGACCCGTTCCGGGACGGTCTGGTCGATGCGGATCGGGAAGAGATGGCAGGAGAGGGGCTTGGGCCACGCAAATTCTCCGCGGCGATACAGCATCTCAATCGAGCAGAGAGCGATCCCGTCCTTCTCCATGACGAACACACACGCGCCGTGGTCTACACAGACGGTCGTGCGGTCACCCGGAGGACCCTCCACCGGCCCGAATTGTTCAAGGATCTCAGCGTGTCGGGGGGACAACAGGGGGGTGACGGCCTGAGCGGCCTTTTGCAGATAGGGCAGCTCTTCCTCCCGAACCGGGGCCCCACGGCCTCCGGGAACGGTACAGCAAGCGCCCTTGCACGCCGTGAGGTCGCAGGCGAACTGGGACGACAGGATCTTCGTGTCGACTGAAGCGCCTTGGAATTCGATGTACGGCATAGGAAAGTATAGGGAAAAAGGCGCACAAACAAAAGGCGTGCCACAAATGAGGAGTCGCGGCGAAAGACATTTGGGTGGATCGATTCTGTTCTCACTGCGTCCAACTCACCAACCAATTCGCGGAAGTGGAAGTCCTACTGCAAAGACAACCATGAGGAGTCGCAAATGAAGATGTCTTTACTGTGCGCGTGGGTCTGTCTGACGCTGGGAGGCTCACTCCTGTGGTCGCAGGATACCCGACTGAGCGTATCCGCCGTTCGCGCGTCGGAGCCCATCAAGGTCGACGGGTTGCTCGACGAGACCGTCTGGCAGCGAACCGGCTTCACGGCATTTCGTCAACGGGATCCCGAACAGGGTGTGGCACCGACCGAGCGCACAGAGGCCTGGGTGG
>CAYIHQ010000026.1:6715-12391 GCA_964362905.1 uncultured Ignavibacteriaceae bacterium | reverse complement strand
CTTCGAGCATTCCCGTGAATCGGAGCGGCGATCGTTTGAAGCTCAGTTGCTGGCCCGCGACTCCGAGCTGAAAGCCCTCCGTGCGCAGGTCGACCCGCATTTCCTGTTCAACAGTCTCAACTCCATCAGCGCCCTCACCTCCGCCGATCCGGCCGCTGCGCGCACCATGACGGAACGGCTGGCCGCGTTCTTCCGTGCAAGTGTCGCCGCCGGACGCCGGGAACTTCTGACACTCGGGGAAGAACTCGACCTCGCGCGCCGGTACCTGGAGATCGAGCAGGTGCGGTTCGGCGAACGGCTCCGGGTGCAGATCACGGCTTCGGATGAAGCCCGCAACTGCCGGGTTCCGCCGTTGGTGCTCCAGCCGGTCGTCGAGAACGCGGTGAAGCACGGCATCGCACACGCCGTCACCGGCGGTTGCATCGACATCCTGGGCGAACGACAAGGATCCCTGCTCCACGTGCGCGTGACCAATCCTGTCGACCCTGACGCCCCCCCGGCGAGCGGAACTTCCTTCGGCCTTCAGGCGGTGCGCGATCGCCTCCGTGCGATGGCGCCCAAGGATGCCACAGTGGATGCGCGCCTGGTGGACGACCGGTTCATCGTGGACATCCTCCTCCCTGCCACCCTCTAGCCATGCCGCTCCGTACCATTATCGTCGACGACGAGCCCCTTGCCCGCCGGCTGCTCCGCGAATATTGCGTCGCGGTGGGCGGTGCGGAGGTCGTGGCAGAATGCGCCAACGGTTTCGAGGCCGTCAAGGCCATCCTGGAATTGGCTCCGGACGTCGTCCTTCTCGACGTCCAGATGCCCAAACTGAACGGGTTCGAGGTGCTGGAGCTGGTGGAAGGTTCGTTTGCCGTGGTGTTCGTGACGGCGCACGACGAACATGCGTTGCGGGCGTTCGAAGTGAATGCGGTCGACTATCTGCTGAAACCCGTCGACGCAGAGAGATTTCGAAAGGCGTGGGAAAAGGCGGACGATGCGCTTCGACGTCGATCTCTGCCGAAGCTGCGATCACTGGCGGACATGGCAGAAAAACGCACGGACCGAGTCCTCATTCGCGACGGAGGAAATGTTCACATCATTCCTGAAGCGACGATCGATGTGATCACCGCACAGGATGACTATGTGGAGGTGCAGACGGGGGGCAGGAAGTATCTGAAGCAACAGACGATGGCGCAGATCGAAGCGAATCTCGACCCGCAACGCTTCGTCCGCATTCACCGGTCCACACTGCTCAATATCGACCGGCTCGCTAAACTCGAATTGTACGCGAAGGACAGCCGTGTCGCCATCCTCAAGGACGGGTCACGGTGGAACGTCAGCCGGACCGGGTACGACCGGCTGCGCGAGTTGCTCGACCAGTAAGCTTCAATTTACAGCAATCGCCAAGGACGCCAAGGCCTTGTCCCGGGCGCTTCTGATCTCCTCATGCTCTTGGCGTCATGGCGGTTCGTCTTTTCAATCGGCCAGACGCTTCGCTCACGACTGCCGCAACGCTGCCCGAATCGCCGACGAGAGACTATCCAGATCATACGGCTTCTGGAGAAATCCTGTAACGCCTTCTTCCCGCATTCTCGATCGCATCTCCGGTTCCAGGTAACCGCTCGCCAGCAGGCACCGAACGCCGGGTTGAAGCTCCCTCAGGCGCCGGACCACGCCCCAGCCATCCATGCCCGGCAGCCCCACGTCCGAGACCACGATCCCGATCTCGTCCTTGTGCTGTTCAAACAGTCGAACCGCCTGGTTTCCCTCCCGTGCCGTTAGTACACGGAATCCCTCGGACCGCAGAAATTCCTCGACCATGTCCGCCAACGCCGCCTCATCCTCCACAAACAGGATCAGCGTATGGTCGACACCCTCGGTGATAGCAACATGGGCCGACCGGATCCCCGTCTGTACACCAGGAGCGGTGACGGGAAAGTACATGTGGAACGCCGATCCCTGGCCAAGCTCCGACTCGACATCGATCAATCCTCCGTGCGAATCGACGATCCCGAACACGACGGCGAGGCCGAGGCCCGTACCTTTTCCCTTCTCTTTCGTCGTGAAGAACGGATCAAAGATGCGGGACCGGACGTTCTCGGACATGCCGGTGCCGGTATCGCAAACGCCGACGGCAAGATACTGCCCGGGTTTGGCGTGGGGAAAGCGGCGCGCCAACTTTGATCCTTCAAGGGTTGACGTGGACAATATCAGCGTCCCGCCTTCCTGCATCGCGTCCCGGGCATTGACGCAGAGGTTGAGCAGCGCCTGATGAAGCTGGTTGGGATCCATCGATACCAGGGGGATCGACGCGTCCAGGTCAAGCGAGATGGTGATGGTTCTCGGAAACGTCTCCTTGAGCATCCGGGACAGGTCGCCCATGAGCGCGTTGGCGTCCAACGCCTCGAGGTGCGATTCCGTCTTCCGTGCGAACGTAAGGATCTGTTGCACCAACCCCGCTCCTCGTCGAACCGAATCCATCACCACATCCACGTCCTTCTGGAACCGTTCCCGGTCATGCCGGTGCGATGGCATCAGCGACGTGTAGCCCAGAATAATGGTGAGGATGTTGTTGATGTCGTGCGCGATGCCGCTCGCCAACGTGCCGATGCTCTCAAGTTTTTGCGACTGAAGAAGTTGATTCTGCAGATCGCGCTTTTCTGTCACGTCCATCGCCAGCACGAGTTCAGACCGCCTTCCCCCAAACTGCAACGTATGGGAGATGATCTCCACCTCGATGATCGCGCCGTCTTGTTTGCGATGCCGCCAAATACCGGCTTCGTCGAGACATTCGGTCACGGCGGCAATATTCTGGAACAGCCGGTCGAGGTCCTCAGTCGGCCGGATGTCCTTGATCGTCATCGCAAGGAACTCCTCGCGAGTGTAGCCGTAATGGCGAATCGCCGCTTCGTTGACCGCCAGGAAGGCCAACGTCGAGAGGTCGTAGACCCACATCGGATGGGGGTTGGTTTCGAAGAGCAGCCGGTAGCGCTCTTCCGAGTCCCGCAGCGCCTCTTCGACGCGCTTCCACTCAGTGATGTCGCGGGCGAGGGCAATCACCACTTCCTGTCCGAAGTAGGTTCCGCGAAACAGGCGTATATCCTTCGGAAAGACCTCACCGTTGCTCCGTTTTCCCCACCATTCAAAGTGCTGCGGCTCTCCGGCGAACGTTCGCTCCACCGCGCGCAATGTTGCCGCCATGTCGTTCATCCCTTCGGCACTGAGGAACTCCGGCGTCTTGCCGATGAAGTACTCGCGCGGGTAGCCATACATCTCTTCGGCACCGTGGTTCACGTCCAGGAATCGCCCGTCGCGCCCTTGCACGTAGATGGCGTCGCCCACGGTATTGAACAGGCCCCGGTAACTTTCTTCCGAATGGCGTAACGCCTGCTCCGCATTCTTGCGCTCCGTAATATCTGTCACCACCCCCATGTGGGCGATGGGCCGATGATCCTCGTCAAGAACGATGCTCGTCGAAAGGAAGACCTGGAACTCCGTACCGTTCTTTCGGCGGTTGATCACTTCACCACGCCATCCACCGGATCGAGTCCCCTCGGAGATGGCGCGAAAGAGTTCCTCCTGTCCCTTCTTCCGGACGAGATCGATCCCGTGGCCGATCAACTCATGCTCCTCGTAGCCGTACGTCCGTGCGAATGCCTCGTTCACAAACAACATTCGGCTGTCCATATCCGTGATGACGATGCACTCGGAGACGGTACGCACGGCGGAGGCAAGCAATCGCAGGCGTTGTTCTGTCTGCTTCCGTTCCGAGAGATCCGTGAAGACATCCATGACTCCGATCGGACGTCCGGAATCGTCGCGGAGAACGGCCGTCGAACGGGTCGCCGGCCGCTGCGTGCCGTCTTTGCAGAGTGCGACGTCCTCTGCGTCTCGCAACACTTCACCGGCAATCGCTCGACGGTGGATCGAAAGAAATTGGTTCCGCAAGTGCTCCGGCACGAGCGGGTTGGGTTTTCCCAACACTTCGTCCCGTGTCCATCCAAAGAGGCGTTCCGAGGCGGGATTCCAGACCAAGACCTTTCCGTCCGGATCCAGCACCACGATGGGCACGGGGGAGATCTCTACGATCGTTTCCATGACGCCCGGAAGGCGCGAGCTGGAATTCGGGTTCACAGGAGGAGTAGATCGCATGGCAGCCTTCTCTTCAAACGGCAGGGGAATTGCGGTGGTGCAAGGTGACAAAATCCCGAGTCAGAGGCAAAAAAGTGGACAGCTCCAACAAACGCAACTGCCGGCGCAGGGCCGGCAGACGGTGACGACGGTCACGATGAAGACACCGGATCACTCAACTCTATGATCCCGGAGAAGTGATATTGCAATTTCTCAGATCTCGGAAGGCGGCCACCCGTTTTCGACTTGACCGTGACCCTTCAGGGAAGATGTCGCGCGACAACCCGAAATCCCAGCTCCTGCGTGCTGTGCTCGGGGGGAAAGGATTCACGGTAGGAAGTGCTGAGCAGGGCCACACTGGCGCTGTACCACGACCCGCCACGCGCCACGCGCTGGCCGGGTGTATCATCGTGGTTTCTTTCGTCATTCCGATAAGGACGATGCCGGCTGAACGGCACGGAGATCGACTGCGTCCATTCCGTCACATTTCCGGACATGTGATAGAGCCCGTACCGATTCGAACGATAACGCGTACGCGTTGCGGCAAGCCCGACGACCGTTTCCTCTGCGCCGGGATTCTTCTTCCAATTGTACCACGACGATTCCCGGTCGCTGACCGACTGACTTAATCCGTAGTCCAGGTCGTCGGGACCCCTGGCCGCCTTCTCCCATTCCGCCTCCGATGGAAGCTCGAACAACCAGCGTCCTCCGCCGTAGGTCGTTGTCAGCCATCGGCAATACGCTTGTGCCTCATACCACGTGACGTGCGTGACGGGCAGGTCGTCCCGCCCGAACCGCTCATGATCCGGATGGGTCGGGACCAGTGTAGCCGAGCATCGGGAAGATGGTGGACTCCGTCGGTCTCCGAGGAGGAACCAACCGCTCGGAACCGTCACGAATATCATCCCGGGCACCATCGGCGCTTCTCCCTCCCATTGCCGACGAATGCTGATGATGAACGCACCCCCATCGTCTGGTCCGGATCGATATCCTGTCAGCGTTGCGGGATAGTGCCGGGTTCGCCCGTCGGCATGCGCTTCGATTATCCACCGACCCGGCGTAAGCCACAACGGACCATCAGCAACATTGCTAACAGGATGAACGTCTTCCAGGTCCTGTCCGGCGGAGAACACGGACACGCTGACTCCGACGGGAAAGGAAACCGCCACGGGCGTCGCCGACCGGCGAACCTGTTCCTCTTCATGACTGTCGTTCACGCAGCCGAACAGGAGACACACGCAGGCGAGAGGGAATAAGAGAACCGTGAGGTGCGATCGTTCCCAGTGGTCCATGGGATCAATGGGGATCAGAGGTCCTGCCGACGCAACAGGCGGTGGGAGAGAACCAACGGCACGACGATCCATGCGGTGAGCCCGACCATGAGGGCGACTCCACTCAGCCATGCTCCTCCCAGAAATCGCAGCAACGCCGCACCGGATGCACCGAAGACGGACGCGTTCTCCATCGAGAGAAGAGCGGCCACGCGGACCATATCGACCGGGTTTCCGAACAGGGACAGAAAGAGAAGCGTCGTGGCGGCGGACCCCCTGAGCGACG
>CAYIHQ010000026.1:0-6705 GCA_964362905.1 uncultured Ignavibacteriaceae bacterium | reverse complement strand
GAGCGACGCGACGAGTCCGATCACCAGGAGGTCGTAGAAAAGGACGAACAGGAACCAGAGGCCGAGAGCGAGTCCGAACGCCTTCGTCGTGCGGCGAGAGACCACCGCCGCGAAGACGGCAATGCCCACGAAGACAGCACCCAACAGCAGCGACAAGAGAACAAGGGCTATGTATGGAAATAATCCGTCGATGCCATTGCCAGCGAGGATGATCGATCCGGCACCCACAAAGCCGATCAGCATGGATCCCCACAGGGAGAGGACGACTCCGAGAGCTTTACCCAGGAGCACCGTGCCGCGCCCCACGGGCTGCGAAAACAGAAGCTCAGCGCTTCCCCGGTCGCCAGTGAAACTGATCGTCCCGACGATGAGGGCCAGGAGTGGTATAAAGGTCACGACGAGATTCAGCAGGCTCGTGGAGGTTCGTCGGAAGGATTGGAGGCCGTCGAATCCCTCCGCGAGCGTCCCCACCGTGGCGATGGCGATGACGAGGATGGCGAAGGTCACGGCGATGACGATCGTCCACCGGTTCCGTGCGTGGACCGTCAATTCCTGTCGCGCGATGGCGAGGATCATTCTCCGTTGGTTCATTCGGATCTTCCCGTTGCGCAGCAGGCATCGGGTTCTTCGTCGGGCGGATGCGCCTCGGACAAGCGGCGAGCCTGGTCGGCGCTCGCAGCCGCGATCGTACCCGACCCCATCGGCGTGGCGATGCTCGTGCGGACCATGACACTTCGCTCGTACGGCAACCAAGCGCGCGTCTCGTAGTCCTTCACGAAGATCGCCCGAATGCGCAGCGTGGCGTGCTCGCGGCGATAGTTCTCCAGGCAGCGGAGATCGTCAAACTTGAGCACGTCTCCGTCGAGCGTGATGATCTCGGAGGCGAATGCCGGGTCGGAAACGGCCATGCGACACATCGCGCAGGCGTCTTCCGCATACAACTCCACCGGGCGGATCTCCGAGGAGGCGCAACCGGCGGCAGCGGCAAAGGCAAGAACAACGAAGAATGGAAGGAAATGATCACGGTGTGTCATGTGCGGCTCCCACATAATGAAGATACATATCTTCGACGGTACCGTTCGCCAGGAACGTCCGACGGATCTCGCCGATATCCGTGCACGCCACGATGCGGCCCCCCACGAAGACGGCCACCCGGTCGGCCAGTTGCTCGACTTCAGTAAGAAGATGGGTGGAGAAGATCACCGTCGTTCCACGGGCGCGCTGGTCTCGCACGAATTGCCGGAAGCGGATCACACCTTGCGGGTCGAGGCTCGCCGTCGGTTCGTCCAACAAGAGCACCGGGGCGGCCGGCATGGCGGCGACCGCGAGTCCGAGTCGCTGCACCATGCCGCCCGAAAACGTACCGACGGGTCGGTCCGCCGCACCGTTGAAGCGCACCGCAAGGAGCCCCTCTTCGATGGCGGCGCTCGGGAGTCCGCGCAAGCGCGCGTGAAAACGCAGAACCTCACGTGCCGTCAGCGTCTCAGGAAACACGACCCGCTGAGGCAGATAGCTGATGTGACGACGTGCCCCGATGGGGTCCGCGAGTGCATCGATGCCATGGATGTTGATCGTCCCCGACGTAGGGACGTTCAATCCGACGATGCATTTCAAGGTCGTCGTCTTCCCGCTCCCATTGGGACCCAGAAGCGCGAACACCTCCCCCGGCGCGACTCCGAACGAGATGTCTCGCACTGCCTCCACCGCTCCGTACCTTTTCGTAAGGTGATCGACCCGCAGTATCATGGCCGGCGCGACCTCCGGACAACGGCGACGAACACTCCGACCGCGGGGATCAGCAGAAGGATCGTCAGCGTCGCAGCGTGGCTGCTGTTCGCAGCGACTCCACCTCCGGCCTGTGGACCAGTTTCTCTCAATCCCAGAGGATGCAGCAATGGCGCGTTGTCGCGTTCTTCCGACAAGGCAAGAATTGGGAACGCTTTCGTCGCCGCGCCCAGCGCCTGAGAGGCCGGGCTGGAGAGATACAGCCGCAGCGCCGGTTGCCGGCCTTCGAGATAGTCGAACACGTTCTGAATGGTCATCGGTTCATCGCCGATGCCGTCCCCGTCGAGGTCGTAGCCGTCGTAGTCGCTCCAATAGTTGCCCCGCCCTCCCTCGCTCCACTGTGTGCCCGTGCGTCGACCGACAACGGACAGCGGGGTCAGGTTGTCGATAAACGCATTCTCGGAGAACACGTTTCCGATGGAATTCTGGAAGATCTGTATTGCGACATCGTTCTGCGCGACGATATTCCGCAAAAACCGGTTGTCGGTCGAAGCCTCGAAGAACATCCCCGTCACATTGTCGGCGATGATGTTCGAGTCCGCGATCATGCCGTGGCAGTCCTGGAATAGGATCCCATACGACGCGAAGCCGCGGTTGCGCTGAAATACGTTGCGGCGCATGACAATCCCGTGGCTGTACATAATGGCAGCCCCGGCGATGTTGTCGTGGAAGCGATTGTTGATGAACGTGTTGGAGTCCGCGTACATGTAGTGAAGACCGTAGCGCACCTGAGAGACCTCATTGCCCTCGATCCACGTGTGTGAGGCGTTCTGGATGTACAGGCCGTCGCGGGTATGGCGGATCGTGTTGCCGATAAGGCGATTGTGATACGAATTCCACACGTGCACGGCGCTCCCACGTTGACCCAGGTCCAATTCCTGGCGTCCCTCCACTTCATTCTGGACGATCTCGTTCCCATCCGATCGATAGAGATAGATGCCGAAGAGAACATCTCGAAGCACGTTGCCACGGATGCGGTTACTGTTGGATCGCAGCAGGATCCCCGCGTCCTCGTGCACGAGCATAGGACCGCTGTGCTCGATCGTGAGCCCCTCGATCGCACAGGAATCGGCAAGGACTGTGATGCAACTCCCGGACCCCGTTCCCCGGATGACCGCACCCGCTTCACCCCGAACTGTGAGCGGAAATCGAAGTACGACGTCGCCGTTCCACACGCCCGCGGGGACAGTTAGCGTGTCGCCCGGAGACAACGCGTCCACCATTGCCTGCAATGACTGCGCGTGAGCACCCGGCCTCACGATCATGCAGACCGCAAGCAAGATCGCCAATCGGATCTTCATACCGCTCCCTTCCAGGCCCACACCAAGAGTGCACCGAAGGCGGCCGAGTGCGCCAGCAACATAAAACCCAGCCGCTTGAACTGTACGGCGCCCGTCAGCCGGATGGTGCCGACCACGGCGTGGATGGACATCGGGAGATAGGCCGCCAAAGCCAGGACAGGCGTCCGTTGCGCCGATACGACGACTGCGACGATCGCCATGACGGCGACATGATACGCGAGCGTGACCCACCCGAACTGGATTCGGTCCCGGACGGAGAATGCGTGAAGCTTCTGCGCCGCCGCCCGGATCTTCATGTGCACATAGACGACGGTGCAGCCGAAGAACAGGAACATCTCCACCCACAGGATGAACGCGCTATCTTTCATGCCTCCGGAACCAAGCGCAAACGCCGCGGGCGCTCCGAGCGACAACCCCGCGACCGCGAACAGGTCTCCCAGGGAGGATCTCTTTCCGCTCCGCTGAAGCGTCGAACGAACGGCAAGAGTCGCTCCCCCAATAAGCACACACGACAACAAGAAGGTCGCACCTCTCAGCACAAGCACCGACGTCAAAGCCAGTGCCACGCCGACCAGGATGGGCGCCCACCAGCGAGCGCCGCGGAGGAGCGCATCGTCTCGTCGTCGTCCGGCAACATGTTCCAGAATGACGCGGATCGGAACATGACTCAAGAAAGCCGCCATCGCGGCAATCGCCAGTGCCGCATGCTCCCAACGCACCTGCACGGAGCTCGCCGTTCCGACCGCGAGCGGAACCGCAAGCACCGCCCAGGAACCATGTTCCCGCGTCAACGGAAGTCGGGGGAATTTCATTCCAACCTCAGACCCTCACGTCGCGTCGGTGAGAACGGTACGAGAACCACATCGCGGCTCCCAACGCCACGGGAACCATCGCCATGAAGTATGAACCGACGTCGGGATAATTGTAGACCTCGAAGTTTGCCATCGTCTGATGGCCGAAGATCGGCGGCGTGAACGGAGGCACGGTGACAGCCGCCGTCGGGTCGAGCGAGTGCCCGTAAAGATAGAGCTTGTGATGGAAACTCCACAGCGAGAAGAGACCGAAATACGAGAACAGGACGACCAGATCGACCAACGCCGACATCTTTCCCAACACGACGACCCGGAGCGCGAGCAATGCCATTCCGCCGACGACAAACGGGATCCATTGGAACTCGGTGAAATCCTCCTCCTGCAATGCCCGCATGCCGATATAGTGGTTGAGGGCGTTGATCTCCTTGAGATCGTCCCGGTTCGGCGTCCTTCCCCCCTCCAGCTTGTGGGAATAGATCTTCAAGACCAACCCGTCGGGGAACTGATTCGAATACAACGACATTTCCCACAACGGGGTGAAGTACGATGGGACCATGAGGATCGCCGCCAGCAGGACGAAGATCCGGCTGCGCAGGTTCAACGGCACGTCGAAAAACCGGTTCGCGATCTCCAGCGAACGTTGCATGTGAGGTCCTTTCGAATACCGGCCGGCCCCTCCTCCAGCGATCTCCGGAGGAGGGGACCGTACGGCACAACGTTACCGCATGGCCACCGAAGCCGGGCCGCCTTTGACGAGCAGATATCCCTGCATCTCCTGGTGGAGCGCGGAGCAGAAATTGGTGCAGTAGAACGGGAAGACCCCGGCCTTGTCGGCGACGAACTCGATCACTTTCGTCTCTCCGGGATCCGCAACGATGTTGATGTTGTATTCGTTCAGGCCGAAACCGTGCAGCTCGTCGGTCGTCTGTTCGATGTTTGTGAGATAGATGGTGACCTTGTCACCCTTGTTCACTTCGATCTTCCACGGCTCGAACGAAGAGCGCACAGCCACCATGAAGACCTCGACGTTTCGTCCGTTCCGGACGATTTTCGCATCCTTGATGTCCCAAATGGCCTTCGGGTGCTTGTTCTCTTCCTTCGGGTACACCTCGATGGGGTTCAACTTGTCCGCCTTGATGATCTGGGCGTAATGCGGCTCCGGTTCCGTGAATGCATCGTAGAGCAGCGACATCTTCTCGCCGCCGATATCGATGAGTTGCGACGATTCGGGCTGCGACGGACCGACGCTGAGGTGACGTCCGTGCGAGAGCTTGTTCAGGGCGATAAGGTACCTGCCGTCGGGATTCTTTGTGTCACCTTCGGCCGCCGTCAGGTGGCCGATGTTGTACGACACCGGGATTTTGTCCACCACCTCCCACGTGCCGAGCTTCCACTTGGCAATGGCGCTCTCGACGAACAGCGATGTGTAGGCAAATCCTTTGTCGTCGAACTGCGTGTGCAGAGGTCCGAGGCCGACATTGACTTCCGCCTCTTTGACGGCGTCGTACGACAGCACCGGGATTCCGTCCTCAGAGCTGCTGAAGTCCTTCTTCGCGATCGCCGCAAGCATCTTGTCGAAGCTGAAGACGGTCGTGATGCTCTGGAGTTTGCCGCTTGCAATGATGTATTGGCCGTCCGGGCTGATGTCGACACCGTGTGGAGATTTCGTAGCCGGGAGCAGGTAGACCACGCCCGCCACATCCTTCGGGTCGATCACCTTCGTTCCGCCGATCGTCCTGAACTTGCCGTCCTTGATCGCTTGTTCGGCATTCCGCCAGTTCACCGCCACGACATAATCGCGGTCATTCTGGGTGGAGGTGACCTCGAGCTTGCCCGTGGCCCGTTCTGAGTTATAGCAGGTCCAGAAACCCCATTCCTTCGACGGGCCCTTGCCGGCGTCCCCAAGATCGTAGTTGAACGGCGGCATAAGGACTTCCCAGCCGAGCGTCATACGGCCCGACTTGGGGTCCACGTTGATCCCCGCCACGACACCCTTGTACTTCGTTGCGTAGTCTTCGATCTTCTCAAAGCTCCCCCGCGGCAGGGGGATCGAGAACCGTGACCCGGCGAGAACGTACTCGGTGTTCTCCGTGACAAACGAAGAGCAATGATTGCCCGACACGTTTGGAATGGGGCCAAAGATCTCCTTCGTTTTGAAGTCCCGCATGTCCACTCGTGCCATGCGGTTGTTTGCGTTGTCCGAGATGAACAGCCACCGGCCGTCGTAGTCGCCGTCGGTCTCGCTCAGCGACGGATGGTGCGCGTCGCCCCACGTGAATCCGCCGAGCATGTCCTTCGATTCCTTGTCAAACCCGTATCCCGTCGCCGGGTACGGGGTGAAGACCGGGATCGTGGCCAGATGCCGCATGGACGGAATGCCGTAGACGTACACCTGTCCTGAATGCCCGCCGGACTTGAAGACATAGTACTCGTCCAGGTCGCCGGGCGCGACGTACGTTTTCAGAGCGGCATCCTGCACGTCGGATCGGGCCGCGGTCCGGCCCTGTTTGTCGCCGCCGCAACCGATGAGGGTCAGCAGCGCGACGACAAGCGTCAGAAGCGCCAGCAATCGATGTACCATGGAAACTCCTTGGAAGTGGTGGATGGATGATGTGAGATCTACCGGCGCACGCCCTGCGCCGCCTTGCGTTCCTTCACTTTCATTTCATACGCGAGCTTCAACTTTGCAACTGCCTCCTGCCGTTCTTCCGGCGTCAGCGGGATCATCGTCGATAGCACCACGTCCATCGTTCCGGTTGGACGGGTCAGGAAGTCTTCGAGTGTGCGCCCGAACCGCGAAGGGACGT
>CAYIHQ010000025.1:8919-12421 GCA_964362905.1 uncultured Ignavibacteriaceae bacterium | reverse complement strand
TACTTTGACGCGAAGCGGCAAACCATTCTTCGCGATTAGCGGCACGCAGGCAGGCGTGGGGGATTTTGGAACTTGAGGGCAACGGTCCTCTTAAGTCGGGTATCCTCTGCGCGGTACACCACACCCATCCCTCCACCTCCGAGTCTTTCAATGATCCTGTAGTGAGAGATCGTCGTCCCAATCATATGAACTCCCCTCCCCAGAGGGCGTCGAGGAACTCTTCATAGGGCAGAACATGAATATCGCCGATCCGTCGCGGACGCGGCTCCAAACTCACACAGATGTAGCGTTTGAATTTGCCTTCTTCGGACAACGCGGTGAGCGAGCGGAGGTCCTGAGGAGCGATGTTCTGTTTGGCTTTCACTTCAACGGCAGTGTGGTCGCCAATGATGAAATCGACTTCGTAGCCGGAGGCAGACCGCCAAAAGCTGAGCGTTTCGCCGGACTCATAGTCGCTGAACGCCCGGAGTTCTTGCGCGATGTACGTCTCAAAAGCCTCACCATATTCAGTGGTCCCAGGGGCAAACTGTCGACCCTGGAGAACGCCTGCAACGCCGATATCAAAAAAGTAGAACTTCGACGAAACGAGAGGCTTCCGTTGCGTGGATTTCTGCCACGCAGGGAGCTCGTACACGATCAACGTATCTTTCAATACTTCGAAGTACTCGTAGACAGTCGTGCGGGGAACCTGCGCGTCGTTTGCAACGTTCGTGAAATTCACCACCGTGCCGTTGCACAATGCGGCGATGCGGAGAAATCGGCTGAATGCCGGGATGTTCCGTGCGGAGCCTTCAGCGACCACTTCCTGCTGCAGGTATGTGCCGGCATAGGCTTCGAGGTCCGCTCGAGCATTCTCGGAGAAGTAGATCGACGGTAGCAATCCAGAATTCAGTGCTCGGCCGAGGTTGAATTGTTCTCCAAGCTCTTTGCGGACGAAGGGATGGAGATGTTTCACCCGAGCCCGTCCGCCTAGAAGATTGACACCACCCCCCCGCAGCTTGCGCGCGTTGGAACCTGTCAGCAGGAAACGAATGTGTCTCTTGTCGATGAGACGTTGGACTTCGTGCAGAAGCACGGGTAGTCGTTGGATCTCGTCGATCACGACGAAGCGGTCACTTGTCTGGAGTTCTTCGCTGAGCCTGCCGGGATTCTGGCTGAGGCTCAGATACACACTCGTGTCGAGAAGGTCATAGACTCGAACCCCTGGCATGTCGTTCGTAATGAGAGAGGTCTTGCCGGTTTGGCGGGGGCCGAAGAGGAAATGGGATTTCTGCTTGAGCAATGCGCTCAGAGAAACGAGCCTTGGAATGTAGGGCACTTGACTGTTCATCGGGATGATTGTCGCCGTTGTCGTCATATATCATAATAAATGACGACTAATCTGTCAATGCTCTTTTCCGGACATTTTAGCCTGAAATGACCCCTATTTCGATCGCATTTCCCACTTAGAAGGGAAAACTCGCGTTCGGCCTCGTGGGTCTCGAGGTCGCGGGGGAGGAATTTCAGCGCGACGGTGCGCCGGAGGCGGGTGTCTTCGGCACGGTAGACGACACCCATCCCACCTTCGCCCAATTTCTCCAGTATTCTATAGTGGCTGAGCGTTGAGCCAATCATAGCGACCTCTCTTCGCCGCTCCCGCCAAACGGCGGCGGGATGCTGAACATGACAATCACTCGCTGAAAAACGCTCCTGCCTGCCGAAGTGCCCTTCGGCACGCAGGCAGGCGTGCGCCATGTTCGCACTTCGCCGAGCTTCTCCAAGATTCTGTAATGGCTGACAGAAGATCCGATCATTGTGACCTCAATTCTGCGGTCCCACCGGAAGACGACAGGATGCTGAAACAGCGACCACTTGCTGCAATACGCTTGGGCGATTTTCGGACTTTGCGGAGGTCCAATCCATTCTTTGAGTGGAACGAGTGCCGCCAATCGGCGAGCATTCTCGTCAAGCCACAAGGCTTGACGGAGGATCCTCGTTCCAAACCATCTATGAGATGGGACTTCTCGAGGATTTTGTCGAGAAGTCAGCTCACCTATCGTTCCTGCAATCCAATCTTTCTGAGAAGCGCTCTGAATCGCGGCTGCGAATGCAGCTTATCCCAATCTGGGTCCACTCCTATCGAGTACAAGATCAGATCCCGTTCCTCATATGCTCTTTCAAACCAACGAAGGGTCTCATTGCCATCTTCAGCATGGGCAAAGAGTGTTGCGATCAGGACCGGCGAGATATATCGTTGAGTTGAAAGTTCCACCAGTTTCTGCGCCCCCGCCCGCATCGCAGCCGGATACCCCGACTGAGCATCGCCACGCTCCATCGCCACGGCAACCTCGCCACTGATGAACAGGTTGAAGAGTTTCTTGCACTCCACCAACGCTTCGGTGAGCCTGTTCTGCTGACGCAGTGCCCTCCAGATGTGGATTTGCAGCAAGAAACTCGGCTCTGCTTTGAGCATCTTCCGGCAGTGGTCAATCACTTCGTCAAATTGACGCAGGACGAAGAGCTGATAGGCCAGAATGGTGTTGGGTATGGTGGAAAGAGGGTCTAGGTTTCGGGCTCGCACGATTTCAATCGATGCCTGCTCGATGTTGCCCGTCACGATCAGGTAATCCGCGTAGAACTGGTGCGCTTCGGGGCTGTTCGGCTTAAGTTCGATCGCCCGTTTGAACTCCCTTTCGGCAGAAGACCAGTCCCATTCGTACTGCAAATGGACTTCCCCCAACCAGGCATGTGCTTCGGCAAGAGAGTCATCCAGCTCGAGTGCCTTCATCAATTCTGCCTTGGCTCCGGGCATTGTTTCGCTGGAAGGGAGCTTACCGACCATTGCAAGCACACTGTAAGCGCTTGCTATGCCGACATGAGCCAGGGCGTAGTTCGGGTCCTTTTGGACTGCCTGCTGGAAATAGTCGAGACTTCTCCTGATACCTTCTTCAGTGAGCGTGCTCAGGTAATACTTGCCTTTCAGGTACAGATCATAGACTTCAAAGTTCTCCGTGTGACGCTGAGCCAGCCTTGACGAATCACCTCCCAGAAGTCTTACCTTGAGTTTCTCCACAATCGCCAGTGAGATCTCATCCTGAATAGCAAACACATCCACTAGTTCACGGTCATATGTTTCTGACCAGAGGTGGTAGCCGTCAGCGACGTTGATCAATTGGGCTGCTACCCGCAGCCGGTTACCTGCTCTACGAACACTGCCTTCCAGGACATTGCTCACATTGAGTTGCTTGCCGATTTCTCGCATATCAAGATCCTTCCCGCGAAATCGGAAGGCGGAAGTGCGTGCTGTGACATGCAAATCCTCGAGCTTGCTTAACGCATTGATGATTTCTTCCGACAAGCCATCGCTAAAGTATTCATTCTCCGGATTAGGACTCATGTTGACAAATGGCAGCACAGCGATCGACGGCAGGGTTGGCTCACGTTCATGCTCCCGTTTCTTTTGTGTCGTGCCTAACCCAAGTTCGACAGTGCGAAGCATCCGAAGGATCCTTCGGATACTTCG
>CAYIHQ010000025.1:3682-8909 GCA_964362905.1 uncultured Ignavibacteriaceae bacterium | reverse complement strand
TGCTGGAAGCGATCTCCTGGCACCTTTTGCAGCAACTTGGTGATGCACAACTCAATGTCTGTCGGAAGGTCTGACCGAAAACTGGAAAGCGGCTGCGGCTGCTCGTGAACGATCGAATACAAGCGCGCAGCTTCGTGATCCCCCCCGAACGGCAGATGACCTGTCAGCATTTCATAGAGCACAACACCCGCCGACCAGATGTCCGTCCGATGGTCGATTTCCATTCCCTGCGCCTGCTCCGGTGACATATAGGCCGCCGTCCCAACGGGTGATCCCGTCTTTGTCAGGTGTGCCTGTCCGGCCAACTTTGCCAGACCGAAGTCCAGGATCTTCGCCACGCCATCCGTCGTAATGATGATATTGGCTGGCTTGATGTCGCGATGGACGATGCCGTGCTTGTGCGCCCCGGCCAGACCTTCGGCGATCTGCTTAGCAATGCCAATTGCCTCGTCCAATTCCAGTGGCCCTTTTGGGATCTTCTCCTTGAGGGTCTCGCCCTCGTAGCAGGCCATGGCGATGAACATCTGCCCTTCATTGTGCTCGCCGATCTCGAAGACGGTGCAGATATTGGGATGATCGAGGGAAGAGGCCGCTTGCGCCTCGTGGATGAAACGCTCTTTGGCTTCCGGATCTCGGCTCAGATCGTGAGGGAGGAACTTGAGGGCGACTGTGCGTTTGAGGCGTGTGTCCTCGGCCTTGTAGACCACACCCATGCCCCCTTCGCCGAGCTTCTCGAGGATTTTGTAGTGAGATATCGTTGTGCCGATCATAGAGCTATCTTTTCAGGTCCCGATCAACAGCAATCGGGATTCTCCCCCGAAGGGGTCCCTTCGGGAAAAATTGCAGCGGCTCGACTCACTCGACTTCGCTCGTGACAGGTTCGCTCGCCGCGCTGAGCATGTCGAAGCGCCACTCGTTAAGAATCATTCGTGGGCAATTTTGCCAGCCCGCCAGCGGTCTGGCGGGGAATCTGGCCGATCATCGCCAATACCTTCCACATTTACTTGAAGCAGAAATCCAATATTACGAGCCCGCCGGCGTGTGCTTCACCACCATGAGCGTGCGATCGTCAAAGAGTGGGGCATTCTCGCTGCAGGTATTCACCTCATCGAGGATCGCCTTACGGATCTCATCGGCTGGCTCGCCTCGATGGGATCTGATGATCTCGATGATCCGGCTCCGGCCGAATTGCTGGTCGGCGGTGTCGCGGGTCTCCGCAATGCCGTCGGTGTACACCACGAGAATATCGTTCGGCCGGAACTCCAACTCGTCACTCGCATACCGCATGTCTTCGAACATACCGATCGGCAGTCCGCTCGCGGGGAGGTCCTCCACGGTCCCATCCGCCCGGAGGAGAATCCCGGGGTCGTGTCCCGCATTGCCATATTCCAGAATGTTGCGCTCCGCGTCCAGGACCGACACAAACAGCGTCGCAAACTTATCTGAACTGGTGCTCTTGTACAGGAGCTGGTTGGCTCTGTTCAGCACTTCTTGCGGCCGGGAGCCCCCCTGCAGAGTCGCCCGTAGCGTCGCCTGGAGATGTGCCATCAAGAGCGCCGCCGACATGCCCTTGCCCGACACGTCGCCGAGGCACAGGACAATCTTCCCTTCTCCGATATCGATGAAATCGAAATAGTCGCCGCCGACCGATTCTGCCGGCGTCGATGATGCGGCAATGTCGTACCCTTTGAGGACCGGCGGTCCCTTCGGCAAGAGTTCCGTTTGGATTCGAGCCGCCAGTGTCATTTCGTGCCGCATCACGTTGAGCTGGCGTTCTTCCTCCTCCAGCCGGGCGTTCTCGACCACTTGGGCCGATTGTGCCGCCATGATCGAGAGCAACCTCGCATCTCCTTCGGAAAACGCTCCCGCCGTGTCCTCAAGTTTGTCGTACACGGTGAGCACTCCGGTCAGGCGTGATTTCACCATCAGCGGCACCGACAACAGGTTTGTGAAATTTGCGTCCTGCGCGAAGTCCCGGAATCGTTCATCGTGTGTCGGGTCATTGAGGATGAGCGGACGCTTGTACAACTGCATCCATCCCAGGAGGGCCTGGTGGAAGTGGAGTTGGGTGTGTTCCGTGCTGACCATCGACCGCACGAGGGTGTGCATGGGATCCTTCGCATCTTCGTCAACGAGCGTGATGACGCCCTGCCGGGCGCCCACGGCCCGCAACGACCTCCGGACGATGATGTGCATGATCTCCCGCGAATCTCGCAGCACCCCGATCGTCTTGGCCAGGTCATTCAGTGTCGAAAGCTCATCAACGGCGCGATGAAGGCGCGTGATCTCCTGCTGGTGGTCGTCATGGGCTACGGGAGGTTCCATGGGAATCGTTGTCCGTCCTGACGAGGGGGTCGAAGGCTTACGTTGCCTCGTCCCACGTTGCGCCAACGTCCGATGTGTCCAGCGAATGCTGGTACTCGGAATCGTTCTTTAGTGGAGAAGGAGTGTGTGAGGAAAACGGGATGACACGGGCCGACTGGTGGTCAGCGCGCGTCCCGGGAGGGGACTTCAGGCGGGTACCGGCTGCCCCGATCACGGTGGTCTCCGTGAGGTGCGCATCGGGACAAAACCATAAGCCTCTAAGATGTTCCCTGGCCCATGGGAGAAAAAAATGCATCAGAAAACTATGCTAGCCCACTGCCAATAGCAAGAAAATGCGGCGCCCGAAGACGAATCAACTCCAGTTCAGCGGCAGGTACGCGGAATCTTAGGAATGAGAAAGGAGATTTCTTGAGAATTTGGAGGCGGCTATGAGCGGAAAAAGAAAACTTCAAACGTCAAGAAAACAGAAAGAAGCAGAAACAGAAAGGGCCCGGGAGTTCGATGAATCCTCCCAAGTCCTTGCCGTTTGTTTCTTTGTGTTTTCTTTTTTCTTGCAGTTTGTAAGTTGCTGTTTGTAGTTTCGCTGCCCGCCTCATCCCCCGTAGATGTCCTTATAATCCCCCATCGCCGCCTGCACCAACACCTCCGCCCGTTCACGTCCGTACGTCTGCTCAATGGAGACTTGTACCGGTTCGCCGGGGATGAGCTTGTACGTCGCGAAGTAGTGCCGCAGGCGTTCGATCATGATGTCCGGAATGTCACTGATGTCCTGGGCCTTGGCCCAGAATCGATCGTTGTCGAGCACGGCGACGATCTTGTCGTCCGCTTCTCCATGATCGATCATCAGGATGCCGCCGATGACCCGCGCATGCAGGATCACCTCGCCGCGATTGATGGGCCGCTCGGACAGCACGCAGATGTCGAGCGGGTCTCCGTCCCCTTTTGCCGTCAGCTTCGAGATCGCTCCCACGCGCGGCCCGCAAAGGGTGCGGGGAATAAACCCGTACAACGACGGATGCTGGGAAGAGCTGCGCTGCGGCCGGTCCACTCGCAGGTAGCCGGTCGTCTTGTCGACCTCGTACTTCATCAGGTCGAACGGCGTGATCTCGATGAACGCGTTGACGATCTGGGGCGGTTTCGGGCCGACCTCAAGTCCGTGCCACGGGTGCGGACGCCAGCGGTAGAAGGGTTCGGGGAAGGACATAAGAGAGCCTATGAGAGATCAAGGATGAAACATCCCAAACTTCCAAACAATCCAAACATACCAAACAAATCGCCAAAGCGACAAACCGCCAAATCGCGAAACCACAGCGGAGAGCCCGATCGAAGAACTCGCGACCCTCCCTCCAACTCCTACAACGCGATCCTGAACGTCACCATCGGCGGTGGAACGCCGCCGCTCTTGATCTCCACAGTGTCCTTTCGCTTATGAAGCTGTGGCACGGCGTATCCCACAGCGGCTCCGACCACGAATCCTACGGCAACGTCGCTCGGGAAATGCATGCCGGAGAAGATGCGGAGCGAACCCGTTACGATGCCGATCCCCAATCCCCCCACCCACAACGCCTTTGCGGTTCCGGTACCCGGCCGATACGCATCATACACCGTTGCCAGAAATACACCCGCCGCCGTGCTGACACTGGTGTGACCGCTGAAGAACGAGCGCGTCATTTCGGGTCGCATGCGTTCATCCAACGGAGCCAGCTCGTTGTACGCCAGAGGACGGATACGGCCCAAGGCCTTGGTATACGACGGAAGCGGGCCGCTCAGGAGGAGAGTTTCCAAATACATCCCCATCAGGTCGCGGTAGTCGGAACGGAACTCCGTCAGGATGAGGATCGGTGCGATCACGGCGATCCCTGCGGAGATATGGCTCGCAGTTCGAACCTCCGGCGACCAGAAGTACGTCGCCGGCCGGTCGAATGCCGGCACGTGCTCCCGGTCGAGCGCAGCGAGATCCTCCATCGTGAGGCCGACGGTATCCCTGTCGACGATCAAAGCCCCGGCCGAGATCGCGACGGTGAGCGGTGCAACCCAGGAATCGGGAGATGAGGAGAGCGAAAAGCGGGCCTGGCCTTGGAGACAGGAGACAGAATAGAGGAGACAGGAGACAGTTGCCAGGGAGAACCGCATGAGATGTCGTCGGAAGTTGCAGGAAAATCGATAATACATTCCATGGAAGCAAAGACGGAAAATCTTCTGTAACGTGCGCGGCAGCAGGACATGAACGGCGAACGATGGAGACCCTGTCAATGAAGCTCACGACCTACGTTCGACGAATGCGTGCCATCGTCGGACTGACGCTTCTTTCACTTTCCGCGGCATGGACACAATCACTCCATGTCGACAGCCTATTCTCCACAGCCCTCGGTCGCACGATGCGGTACAACGTGCTGCTGCCCAGAGGCCACGCACCCGAGCGATTGTGGCCCGGCATGCTTCTACTGCACGGATTCGCCGGCAATGAGACCAACTGGACGGGTTTCACCAAAATCCAGCAATTCGCGCGAGACATTCCGCTGGTCATCGTCATGCCTCAGGGAAACAGCGCGTGGTACGTCAATGCGAAAACCGGGGTTTCAGACCGATATGAGGATTTCGTCATGCGCGATCTCCGCAACGAGATGGCCGGGCGATTTGGCGTCGATACTGCACAACTCTCCATTGCGGGGCTGTCGATGGGTGGATATGGATCCCTCCTGTTGGCCTTGAAGCATCCGAGGTCGTTCGTGTTTGTAGCCCCGCTCAGCTCATCGCTCGACATTCCCATGGGCATTCCCGAACTGGAACAGCACGGCCGGCAAGGCATGCGCCCGGAACTCGAGCGCGCATTCGGAAAGGATTCGTCCGGCTTTTGGGCCCGCAACGATCCGTTCACGCTCGCATCGAGCATCGACACGAC
>CAYIHQ010000025.1:0-3672 GCA_964362905.1 uncultured Ignavibacteriaceae bacterium | reverse complement strand
CAAGAAGCGGCTTGAATACCACAGGTCCTTCGTGGAGATCCTCCGGACCCGAGGTTTCCGGTACGAATACCATGAGACCCCAGGGCGGCACAACTGGGAGTATTGGGGGATGGAGATCGAGAGC
This sequence comes from uncultured Ignavibacteriaceae bacterium, assembly GCA_964362905.1. Classification (GTDB taxonomy): domain Bacteria; phylum Bacteroidota; class Ignavibacteria; order UBA10030; family UBA10030; genus 2-02-FULL-55-14. The sequence continues at coordinate 3,548 of CAYIHQ010000025.1, read as the reverse complement.
GTGCTGCGGAAATGGCAAGATGTGACTGGTGGAATCCAATAGGATGGGGGATTGGAGGGTGGAGTGATGGAGGCGGGTGGATGAAGGTGAGGAGTAGGAGATGGGGAATGGGAGATGGGTCCGGCATCCGATGTATGCGTCCGTCCTGCTGGCGGCCATCGGAGCTGTGATGCTCGACGCGACATCGCTGCGGATCGGCGCCTTCCTCCTGCTGCTCCCGACCCTCTACGGCAAACTCTCCGTTGAGGAAGAACTCCTCCGAGAAGCGTATCCGGGTTACGCGGAGTACGCGTCACGCACCAAGCGCGTGGTCCCGGGAGTGTGGTAAGATTGAGATGGGAGCATGCCCCGACCGCGCCTTGACGCAACTGAGGGACGGGCATCACGCTCGTGGGCCGTATCGGTCCGACAATCGTGCGCGGACGATCCGCAGAGCTTTCGTGATCTGATTTTCCACGGTCTTTGGGCTGATGCCGAGCCGCTCGGCGATCTCGGCGTTCGTCCATCCCTCCAGCCGGCTCAGCAGGAACACCTCGCGGCACTTGTCCGGCAGGAACGTGCGGACGATGTCGGAAAGCGCCTCCTCCAACAAGCGAAGCTGCAGCGCCTCATCCGGATCGTCTCCAGCCGACGGCGATGGCTGGAAGATCTTCGACGCATACTTCTCTCTCACCTCCCTCCGCTTCGCTGCATCCCGCAGCTGGTTTCTCGCGATCCGCAATACGTACCCCAGGAACGGAAGTCCCGGCCGGAGCGAGCCTCGGTGCTGCCACACGCGGACGAATGTCTCCTGAACGAGGTCATGTGCCTCGTCCGGATCACGCACGGAGGCAAGCATCGTCCGGAACAGGATCGGTTGGTACCGTTCGAAGAGCAACCGAAAGGCCTCTTCGTCGGACTCCCGGGTCCGCTCCAAAAGCTGTGTATCGCTATCCGACATGTCCCTGCGCTCGCCTGTTCGCGCCTCCCTGAAGGATAGGGCAAACTTCGCCCGGTGTAAACAGCGGGCTCGAAATTTTGTTCTCCTCCGGCGTAGGGGGAATGCGACTGACGGTCGTTTCATCAGTAGGCAATCATGACCACCACCGTCTGACTCCCGATGATCCCCCTCATGCTACAGTTCACCTCTCTCTTCATTAGGCAGGACGTTCCAAAACGGTCCGATGAGGAACTTGACGCGATTCTCAGGAATGCGCTGAATTCCACACGTTCGTCCGACCCGGACACCCGCCGGCAGTGGCTTCGCCTTCGGAACGAGCTTTCGGAAGCTCCGGCGGGCCCGGCCACCCGGAGGATCGTCCCCAGATTCGCACTGGCCGGTGCCCTGACCATCGCAGCAGTCGCCGGACTCATCCTGATCCTGGCGCCGCCGGAAACAACTCCCGGGCGATACGTCACTGCCAGAGCCGAGCGATCCCACGTGTTGCTCTCGGACAGCTCGGAAGTGACCCTGAGCCATACCACCGAACTCGTCGTCCAGCACCTTCGCCCCGGTGAACCAAGGCGACTCGCGCTTTCGGGCGAAGCCTACTTCCGCGTGCGGAGAAATCAGACCCCGTTCATCGTGACGAACGGGTTCGCGGAAATCTCAGTGTTGGGGACTGAATTCAACGTGCGATCGAGGGACGGGGAACTTGAGGTGGCGGTCCTCCATGGAACGGTGCAGGTCGTCCGTGCCGGGAGCGACGAGCCCGGGGCGCTGACCCTGACACAAGGCCAACGGGCCCGGGGCCGGAGGAATGAACAGCCCGTGCGTATCGAGGATGTACCGTCGCCGGAGTATCCCGGTTGGATGCACGGCAAGATGTTCCTGACCCGGGCTTCCCTCTCGGATGTGTGCCGCGAGATCGAATCCCGGTTCGACGTGAACGTGACGGTCCCTGACGATGCGGCGAAGGAGGAGATCACGGGCATTCTCGACGCGACGTCGGCCGAGTCGGCCATAACGGCGCTGAGCCTGTTGACGGGAAAGACTTGGAGTCGCGATGACCGCACGTATACTCTCCGGTAGCCTCTGCCTGGCCCTGACCCTGGCCTCTACGGTCCTCCCGCAGGACCGCTTGGCTGAGCGCACCTTCCGATTCCGGAACGTGGAGCTCCACGCAGCCCTCGATTCTTTGCTCCGGTGGTATACCGTGCCTCTGATCTACCTCGAACGCGACGTGGTGGAAAAGCGCGTCACGGCGGAGTGCCAATCGTGTGATCTGGAGGGTGCGCTCGCGGCCGTCCTCGCCGGGACGCCACTGCGGGCGACAACGATCGACGGTCAGTTCCTGATCCGGTATGCGGTGGACGACGAGTCGTCACGGGCGACGAGCTATGCGGGGACGGTCGTCGATTCAGCCACGGGCGAGCCGGTGGCGCAAGCCAACATCGTGCTCACGGCACCACCCGACTCGTCTGCGTATCGTTGGTGTGCGACGGGACCGTCCGGGTTCTTCTCGCTCCGAAATGTCCTTCCCGGCGAGTACACGCTCCATGTTCGCCGCGTCGGCTACCGTACCCTCCGCGAGCGGTTGACGGTGGAGCCGGGGCCGGTGATCGTCCGCGACATCCGCCTGCAGGGTCGAGAGTTGATCCAGCCCCGCGTCACGATCGAGGGGCGCCGTTCCGCGTTCGCGGCGGCGGAGGGGATCTCGCGGGGTGTCTTCATCCGGTCGGCACCATCAGACCATCACCAGTACTATCTCGAAGGTGCCCGCATTTACAATCCCGTCCATTTCGGCGGATTGACGAGCGCCTTCAACGGAGACGCGTTACACGACGTGCAGGAGATCGCCGGCGGAGTCCCGCCGTACTACGGCGGCCGGATCGGCGGCGTCCTCGACGTGGCGCTCCGGACGGGCGCCCCCGAGGCCATCGCCGGCTCCGCCGAGGTGGGCTCGCTCGGGTCCGGCCTCGTGCTGGAAGGACCCATCTCGGAAGCGACCACGTATGTGGTCTCGGGCCGGCAAGGATATCCGGACGCCTTCGCACGGGCCTGGCAACCCGAGAAGGCCTCGGCCGACCTCCATTCCTCGGAGTTGATGTTCAAACTGTCGCAAGCATTGCCGGGGAATCAGCGACTTTCCGCGACCGGCTTCTTCAGCCGCGACGCCAACGACAGGGGCGTGACGGGAGGACCCGGACTGCGGCTCGACAACGCCCTTCGCTGGAGGAACGCGGCGGCGTCCGTGCGCTGGGCCGGCGTCGCAGGGCCGACACTCTTCTTCTCCGCATCGGCCGCGTTCACCGACTACGGTTTCAGCGCCCGCCACCGATGGAGTTCTCCCGGAGCCCCGGATGAACGGTTCAACTCCGAGTTCACTCTTCAGGACCTATCGCTCCGCGGCCACGCGGAGTACTTCTACGACGAATTCCACACCATGTTGGCGGGGGTCGAACTCGTCCAACACCGGCTGTCGGGAACGATCAGCGCGTTCTCAAGCCAGATCCTGTCGATGTCATTGAGCGCTCCTCCGCCGTGGGAATTGTCGGTCTACGGCCAGGACCAATGGAGACTCGTTCCATCGGTCCTCGCGGAGTTCGGAGCTCGTGCGACCTCTTTT
>CAYIHQ010000024.1:2062-12503 GCA_964362905.1 uncultured Ignavibacteriaceae bacterium | reverse complement strand
GGACGTCTTTTTCACCGAGCGTGGCGCTCAACTCGAGCCCGGCGATGATGTCCACACCGAGCGACCGTCCGCATTCGGACGCCTCGTCCAGCGCGCCGACGTTGTCATGGTCGGTGATGCCGAGGGTCGTGATGCCAACGGCCTTTGCTTTGCGGACGAGTTGCTCCGGGGTGAGGGCCCCGTCGGAATAGATGGTGTGGCTGTGCAGGTCCGCACGTTCCTGCGCTGTGGAAGCACCTTCTGCCCGCTCCTCCGTCCCTGTCATAGCTCTGCGGTCGTTCCTGGTGAGCGGGTCGCGCTAACCCGCAGAAGGCTTAAAGGTGTTCCTTGCGGAAGGCTTCGAAGTCGTTGATGATGAGCTTGTTCCCCTTCAACTGCACCTGGCCGTCGCGGATAAACTGGTGCAGCATGCGCGACACGGTCTCTCGCGAGGTCCCCGCCATGTTGGCAATGTCCTGTTGGAGCGGCATGTCTTCGATCTCGACCTTGCCCTTGCGGAACACGCCGAGGTCGTCGGAGAGCATGAGGAGCACGTTCGCCACGCGTCCCGCCGCATCCTTGAGCGACAGGCTCTTGATCTGCATGTCCGCCTTGCGGAGGCGCATGGCTAGTTCTGCCAGAAGGGAGATGGCCACCGACGGGTACTCGTGGAGCAACTCCAGAAAATCCCGGCGATGGATCATGAACAACTCAGACTTGATCGTCGCGACCACGCTGGCGGAGCGCGCCATGCCGTCGAGGAGCGACATTTCTCCGAAGAACTCTCCGGGACCGAACATGGAAAGGATGACCTCGCGGCCGTCCTCGTCCATGCGGACCACCTTCACTTTACCCGACATGATGACAAAGAGGGCGGCTCCGCTCTCCTGCTCAAGAACGACGATGTTGCCCTTCTTGTACTTCTGCCGCGTGCCCAAATGAACGATCTTCAGGAGGTCTTTGTCCTCCAGTTCGGCGAAGATCGGGACATTGCGCAGAAAGCCTATATCGTCGGCTGGCATAAGGTTGGTCCGCCTGAGAGTGTGCGACCGCCGCCACGTCCGGAAGGACGCGCGACGCCGTCAAGTGAAAGAATATATCCGCCGATGTGAAGAAATGCAATCATATCGAATTACAAGCCGGTGAGAAGGGCAACAAACGCGCCCAAACTCACCTGCACCACGGCCATGCTCGCGCCTGCCAAACGGTCATAACGACGAACATCCGCAAGGGATTGCGGATCCCGGGTCCGTTGGTAGGCCTCCGCGGCGCTATTCGCACGGTCGCGAAAAACAGCCGCGAGGACTCCAGAAACGACCATCGTCCCCCCTGCCGTCAGCGTCCAGACCTCGCTCCGAAGCCCCGACGCTCCCGGTCCCGTCATCACCGTCGGTTCCGGCGTGGGGTCCGTGACGTCGAATCGCTGCATCACGACGCCGCCGGAATCCGGTGCACCCCGGAGCGGAAGCGACCGACCTTCGAAACTGAGCAAGATCGAAGCCACGCGATCCTCCGATACCCGCAACGGAGTCCGACCCAGCACGACTCCTCCATCTTCGACGAATGCGCCTGCGGGCTCTGTCCGCACGAACACTTCGGCAGGCACATACACGTGGACCGCCGTCCCGGTGCCCGCTCGCACCTCAACCGACTCTGCTGCAATGATCGTGGTCCATCGATACGGCGATTGGCGCTGCGCCTGAATGACATGCGCGCCCGGTGGAAGTCGGAATGAATCAACGGGACTCGTTCCGGCCAACCGGCCGTCCACAAACACCGTGGCACTCGCCGGATCTGTGGTGATCCGAACCCAACCCGAATCCGGCAGTTCCTGTCCCGCTGCGCCCATCCACCCCAGAACGAGGGGCCACATGCGGAGGGCGGCTCGTCTCATGACCCGTCTCCCGCATGGATGTACGCTGCGACGAATTTATCCTCGTAGGTCACCAGGACCATGCCCCTCCATACCACCGGAGTGACCTTCACCCGACCCTCGACGACGATCTTGTCCACCAATGCACCGGTGGCGGCATCCACGATAGCCACGGAGCGGTCGAGCGAACCGACGAGAATGCGGTTGCCGGCGATGAGCGGCGCGGCATTCATGACGCTCGATCCGACGTAGGACCATCGCACATCGCCCGTCACGGCATCCAATGCCAGGAGGCGCCCGGCGGCCGTGGGAAGATAGATCGTGGCGCCATCCGTTGCCGCCCCTCCATAGATCGCCGCACCGGCATCTCGCCGCCAGCGGACCGCTCCCGTGGCCACATCCACAGCCAGCACATTTCCGCGCAGGTCGCCGGCCACGGCAATTCCGTTGGCGATGACAGGTCCGGCAAAAATACTTGCCGGCGACGCATGACGCCAGAGCTGAGAGCCATTCCGCGTTTCGATGCCAACGAGGGAACCGTCGTCACTCCCCACCACCAGGGTCGTCCCCTCCAGCGCGGGTGTGCTCCGGAGCGGTTTACGGTCCGCACGTGCCCCCACGTTGAACCGCCATCGTTCCTCGCCTGTGCGACTATCGAGGCAGATGACGCGGCCTTCCAGGGTTGCCACGTACACATGCGCGCCGTTCAACAGAATTCCACTTCCCACAGGACCGACCGTGGCTTTCCACAGCTTTCGGTTTTCGCGAAGGTCGAAGGCCACCACGGACCCATTCTCCGTCGAGAGCGGCACGATCACGGTCACGCCATTCAATGCGGGGGTTCCGCTGATCGGAGATCCCAGTTTCTCGTACCCAAGACGTTTACCACTCCGCAAGTCCACCGCCTGGATCTCGCCGTGCAACGTCGCAACGATGGCGATGCTGTCGCGCACCAGCGGCGATGCGAGGATCCCTCCTTGGGCGTTGTATTCCCACAGACGTTTCCACGGGAGTTCCGGCAAGTTCGCGACGCGGTGATGACGGCCGGGGCTTCCCCCCTGCATGGTCCAGTCATCCTCGGCGGACCTGAACGACCCGGACAGCCGGAGTCCAGCACAACCGGCGAGCGCCGCGCACACGATCCCGATCGTGAACACTCGTCCCATCACGCGAGCAGAGGATACCGTTGACAGCACGACTGCCACGCGCATCATGGAGAGAGAGAATGGGAAACGCATCAGAAGTCCCACCCAAAGAAGAACTGATAGAAGAGGCCCTTCTGCAGCTTGCCGAGATCCTGCTCGATGCGCTTGCCGATGTCGTACCGCAACACGATCACGCCGCCCAAGTTGATGCGAATGCCCGCACCGATGGCTCCTTTGGAATCCCGGTACACATTGTCCCACGCTCCGCCAACATCGGTGAACAACGCTCCGCGCACCGACCCCACCCCGATGCCTCCGAAGGGGAAGCGAACGCTGAATTCGTCGATGAACGGGAACCGAAGTTCCTGGCTGGCGAGCCAGAGCTTCGTGCCCCGGATGGACCATCGAGGCCAACCGCGCAGATCCCAGCTTCCACCCATGAAGAAGCGCCGCGCTTCGATCCCCCCATTGTACCACAGGTGCCCTCGAACCGCCCAGGCGCTCCGGGTCGTCAGCCGCTGATACTTTCGGTAGTCCGCGATGAGCGTGTAGTAGCTGACGTTCGCGAATTGAATGTCGTCCGTATAGGCGAGGGTGAACAACATACTCTGTCCATCCACCGGTCCGCTCGGTCCCCAGAGCGACGTGTCCCAGATGTAAGAGAGTGAATTCGAGACCAGCAAGGCCCTCCGGGGCGCGTCGATGTAGATGTCCTTGTCAGAATTGGAGACCGTCACGCCCGCCTCGATCCGGCGGAACCGCGACAGCGGATAGCTCAGCACGAAATACCCGCCGAACGACCGCTCATAATAGAAGAGGTTGGGGTCGGTGCGATCGTAGCGATTGCCGGCAAACCGGAAGATCCCGTAGGCGTAGTTCACGCGCGAACCTAGTGAGATCCTCGTGATCGCGACGTTGAAATTGTCCAGCAATTCGCTCTGCACCTGCGCTGTATTATAGATGAAGAAATAGTACTGGTCGTTGCCCAGCAGGTCGCTCATGGCAAGCGCCGCGCCCCCCACGGTTCCGAACACCGGATCCGTCGAGATCTGGCTCTGCGCGATATCGAGAGAATAGTCCTTGGCGTATCGATACGGCTCATGCGCCATGGCCCCGCCCTGGCGCTCGGGCACCCACCCGTCCACACGGTCGGGCGTCAGCACCGGACGCACCTCGGCCGTGTCGAGGCGGGCCGCCACCTCGCCGATGGACCGCAATTGAAAACTCCCGCGCTCATACACCGTGAACACGATGTCGTCCCGTTCTCCCCAGGCGGGGTCGGAAGCGGACGTGACGAACGCGCTCAACCGGCGCATCGTGCGGCTCCCCTCCGGAGCGGTCATGTCGAGCGTCCAGATGTTCTGGGCTCCGTCGAGGTCGGCCGTGAACGCCAACCGTCGTCCGTCGGGAGACCAGGACGGGGAAAGATAGGTCGCGTCTCCATACGTGAGGTAGTGGATCTCGGCGCCGGTGGTATCGACGGCGAAAAGATTGTAGCGGCCCGAAGGCCCGTACGGGGTCCGGTCGGAACTGAACGCGATCGTGCGTCCGTCGGGCGACCAGGCGGGGTCCCGATCGTCGTACAGATCGTTCGTCAGCCGCGTCAGCGACCTGTCCTCAAGGCGGAGGACGTAGAGGTCGTTGTGGCCGCTCTTGTCGATGGACGAAAACACGATCCGCGACCCGTCGGGAGACCACGACGGAGAACCGATGACGACCAGGTCCCGGAAGCGCAGCGTTTCCATGAGTGACCGCGTCTTCACGTCGAACAGATGGAGCGCATCCGTTTCGCCGGTCTTGGCGACGAACGCGAGGATCCCGTCATGAGAAATGGAGAGCTTCGACTGGAACGGATGGAATGCCTCGAACTCGTGGGTCTGTTCCCCCTTCACCACAAGTTCGGCCTCCGGTTCCTCGGCATCCAGGTCGGCGCGATACACGCTTGTATATCCGAGCACGTTTCCGATGAAGTACATCCATCGGCGTCCGTCACGCACGTCGACGACCGGCTTGGCGTTGAAGCCGTTCGCGATCAACGTCTTGCTGACGCCGCTGGGCAGATCCTGGATCGCGAGGAGCGGATAGTACTGCTTGCGAAGGTCGTAGAGCCAGATCTTGTCGAATTCCTCGAAATCCACTCCGAGCGTCGCTTTGAATGTCTCCTCCCAATTCTTGGAGATCCAGGCATTCTCAAACAGAAGCAAGAGCTTCTCTTCGCCGTACCGGCGCGCGATGAAACGACAGACGTTCTGGCCGAGCTTATACATCAGGTACGTCCCGGAGATCCGGTACATCTGGTCCGTTCCGGGCACGTAGTGGTACATCACGGCATCGCGCACGACGAGGTCGGCCTGCGTATCCCATTCGGTCGACCAGTATTCGGCCAGCCCTTCCGTGAACCACAGCGGCGCCACGCGGTCCACCTGAATACGGTGATCGAGCAGCACGCGGTTGAACTTGCTCATCGTAAAGACGTGGACGAGCTCGTGCCGGATCGTGTGGGCGAACTGCGTCGTGGAACCGTTGGAGGGGATGACGACGCGGCCTTTCATAAATTCAAAGAAGCCGCCGACTCCCTCGGGGATGAATCCGGGCGTCGTGTTCGTCTGCTGGAAATGCAGGTGGGAAGAATAGAAAATGAGAGGGATGGGATGGGTGATGCTGTGATTGAACCTCTGCTCGAGGTTCTTGTACGAATCCTCGGCCACGGCGGCCCCCTGCCGGGCAAGGTCTTCCATCCCCTGATAATAGTAGATGTGGAAGTGCTCAGTCTTCAGCACCTCCCAGGCGAAATCCGTGTACTGGACCTTGTTCCGTCCGAAGTAGTAGAACTGCGCGTCCGCCGCGACAGACGCACAACACACGACCGCCGCCACCGCCACCCATCGCCGCATGATCGCTCCGCGTCCCCGGTTCACCGCACCTTCGCCAGCTCGCCCTTGAGGAAATTGATGGGCTCCACCGGTTCCGGGTCGACGCCGTTGAGGATCGCCAGATACAGACTCACCCAATCGCCCGTGTGGATGAGCGAGAACATCCGGGCAAGCAGCGTCCGGCCGACACTCGGAACCTCCGTGATCCCGCCCGCCAGCGTGCTGATCCACTGACGCGTGATGTCCTCGCGGACCCGTACGCGCGGATGTGTGCCGCTGTCGCGCAGAAACACGACGTGCGTTTGACGCAGCAATGCCGGCACGGACTTCCAACCCACCAGCTCATTATGGTTCATTTCGGGCAGCACGTGTCCGTGCGCCAGCTGCTTCGCATTCTCGTTGATCTGTCCGCGCCATCGCACATTGACCGCGTCCAGATGGTCCGTGCTGGAGTAGACCACCGGCAGGCGGTCCTTCAGCGCCGTGGCCAGAGTCAGCGCCGCGTTGTCCGGTGCGGTGGGATCGCTGTAGCGCGCGGAGAGGTCGCCGAGGACGGAGATCGTTTCCCTGATCTCGCGATCCTTGGAACGGATGAATCCCATCTTGGACAACAGCACGAGGAGCGGGAAGAACGAGATGCCCAGAGCGGCGCGCGGCGAAAGCCCGCCGGGGATCCGCACCCAGGGATGGCCATACTTTTTCGCCAGCTTCTGCGTCTCGCCTCCCGTGCTGATGCAGAGCACCTTGGCCTTCCGCTTGGCCGCGTCCTTGTGGGCTGCGATCGTCTCCTCCGTGTTGCCGGAATAGCTCGACACGATGACGAGAGTGTTCTTTCCGACGAACGCCGGAAGGGCGTACCCGCGGTTCACGATGAACGGCACCTTCAGCTCATCGGCCAGGTACGACCGCAGAAGATCGCCCCCGATCGCCGACCCTCCCAATCCCGTCAACACGACGGCATTGAACTTCTTGGCATTGAACGGCACCTTGGCCGCCTTCCCGATGGCCACGGCTTCGCGGACCTGGTCGGGGAACTCCTTGATCCACGTGTACATTCCTTTGGGGTCGAGGCGCTGGATATCGTTGGTTGTGAGCATGCGGTACCTATGAAGGATTCGGAACGTTGATCGGAATGTCGGGAAACTTCTGTCGCATCACGGCCGCGACGGCGGCCCGAATGGCGTCTTCCGTGTCGAGATTCAGCACCTGTTCCGCCAGATGCTTTGCTTCCGTCATATGGACGGATCGAATGATCTTTTTGATCTCCGGGAGGATGGTGGGCGCGACGCTGAACTCGTCCAGCCCCAACCCCAGCAACAAGAGCGTGGCAAGCGGATCGCCGGCCATCTCTCCGCACATGCCCACCCACGCACCGCCTGCTTTGCCTCGTTCGATGATGCGCCGCAGGAACCGCACGACCGCCGGATGGAACTCCTGGTAGAGCTCCGACACGATATCGTTCCCCCGGTCGACCGCCAACAGGTACTGAATGAGGTCGTTCGTTCCGATGCTCAGGAACGTGACTTCGCGAGCGAGGTCCTCGGCAATGACGGCTGCGGCCGGCACCTCCACCATCACTCCCACGGGAAGGCGCTCGTCGAACGGAACTTGGCGCGTCCGCAGCTCATCTTTGGCCTGCTCAAGAAGCTGCTTCGCCAGCCGGACCTCTTTGATGTTCGAGACCATCGGGAACATGATGGCGATATTGCCGCGGGAGCTCGCGCGGAGAATGGCGCGCAGCTGGTCCAGGAACACCTGCGGCTTGTCGAGCATGATGCGGATGCCGCGCCACCCGAGGAAAGGATTCTGTTCCTTCGCCTGCTGCAACATGAGCTTGTCGCCGCCGATATCGAACGTGCGAATGATGACCTGCCGGGGGGCCAGCGACTCGGCGATGAGGTCGTACTGGCGGAATTGCTGGTCCTCCGAGGGAAAGACCTCTTTGCCGATGAGGAGCGTTTCGGTGCGATACAGCCCGATGCCGTCGGCTCCCTGGCGGTGGACGAACGCCAATTCCTCGGTCAGTTCGACGTTGGCCGCCAGCGTCACACGGTGGCCGTCAAGCGTTTCCGCAGGAAGGTCGCGCAGCGTCTCGAGCGTGTGCTCGAACTCGGCGAGCTCCTTCTGGCGCCGGCGGCATTCCTCGACGGTGGCCGGCGTCGGATGAATGACCACTTCGCCACGCGAGCCGTCGACGATCACCTCGCCGCCATGGCTGAGGTGCTGGAGCAGGTCGTGCACGCCGACGACGGTGGGGATCTGCAATGCGCGGGCGAGCAACGCCATGTGCGAGGTCGCGCCCCCCACCTCGGTCACATACGCCAACACGTTGTTCCGACTCAGGATCATCGTATCCGCCGCGCCGAGCTGATGCGCGGCGATGACGTGCGAACCCTCGAGTCGGGAGACGAGCTTCTGTTCCTGCAGATTCCGGAGAAGACGATTCCGCACTTCCTCCAGGTCCAGGGCGCGCTCGCGCGTGTACTCGTCGCGGGCGTTGGCCATCAGGCGATGGTATTTCTCCATCTCCTCGTGGACGAGAAATTCGGCGTTCTTTCGCTCGTACCGCACCCTCTTGAACACGGTTTCGAAGAGGACGACATCTTCCAGGATCAGCAACTGTGCCTCGAAGATCTTCGCCTGCGCGGCCCCGAGTTTCTTCTCGGCGAAGTCGAGGATCTTCGTCAGCTCCTTCTTCGACCGCTCGATGGCCCCTTCCAGCCGGAGCAGCTCCGCATCCACATCCGCTGGCGCGAGGCGGCGTTCTTCGACCGCATGTTCGCTGCGGCGGAAGAGATACGCCGGTCCGAAGGCGATCCCGGGCGCAGCCGGAATGCCCCGCAACACGACTTCGGTCGATGTGGTGGAAGGGATCATGGTTCAGGCAAACGGTTCATCAAAGCCGCGGTCGAACAAGTCCACGATCGCGGCGGCCATCTCTCCTTCGTCATCCCCGAAGAAGCGGAGGATGAGACTGGAACCCTGCTCGGCGGCGAGGGTCATCACGCCGATGATGCTCTTGCCGTTGATCTCGAGGCCGTCCTTCTCGATCATGAACTCCGAACGGAATTTCGCAGCCAGCTTTACCACGGCCGCAGCCGGGCGGGTGTGCAGGCCGGCGCGGTTCCGAATGGTCACTACGCGCTCGATCATGCCGGCCGCTTCACGAGGTCCGCACGCGCAAGAGGTCGGCGAACCAGACAAGCATATCGCGGTCCGGCGATGCGGGCAGGGCCGACAGGGCCCGTTGCGCCGTCCGAATGTCCCGGTCGATGCGAGCACGCGCGTCGTCCACGGCTCCGGTGCGGCGGAAGATGTCGCGGAATCTGGCGGTCTCGCTGAAGCGAATGGGTTCCTTCCGGTAGACGCGCATCAACTGCCTGCGGTCTTCGCCCCGCGCCCGTTCGAGGGCGCGCAGAAGCGGATACGTCTTCTTCCCTTCCACAAGGTCGCCGCCGATGCGCTTGCCGAATTCGGCCTCATCGGCGATAATGTCCAGCAGGTCGTCCTGCACCTGGAACGCGCGCCCGACGAGGTTTCCGTACACCCGAAGCGCCCTTCGCTGCGCCGCACTCGCTCCCCCGATGATGCCGCCGAGTTCCGCCGAGACGGCAATGAGCCGGCCGGTCTTCCGGTCGATCATTCGCAGATAGTCGCGAACGCCGACATTGCGGCTTGTCTCGAACTCCTTGTCGTAGGCCTGCCCCTCGCACACGACGAGAAGTCCTTCCGTGAACAGCCCGACGACCTCGCGAATGCGGGAGCCGGGCGTCTGCATCAGCGCGCCGTACGCCAGCGCCACCATCGCGTCGCCGGCAAGGATGGCGATATTCTCGTCCCACCGGCGGTGCACCGTCGGCCGGCCGCGCCGGGTCTGCGCGTGGTCCATGATGTCGTCGTGGACCAGCGTGAAATTGTGCAGCACCTCCATGGCCGCACTGGCCGGAAGGGCATGCTCCACGCGTCCGCCGACACCCCGACACGCCGACAACAGAAGGACCGAACGCACACGCTTACCGCCGCCCTCGAGGACGTAGCGGGCGGGGTCGTAGAGCGTGACCGGATCCTTTGCGCGGACAAGTCCCCGAAGATACGTCTCGACTCGACGACGATACGCCGCGTAGCGTTGGACGAACGCGTGATTGCTCATGAACGCAGCATCAATGTCTGTTGGTGAAGGTCCGTCACCGTGCGTGAGCCGGTGAGAAACATGGCGCCCCGGAATTGCCGCTCCCAGCCGTCCACCATCCGGGCCAAACCCTTGACCCCGCCTCGACGGAGCGCCTGCAGGAACGGCCGCGCGGCGCCCGCGAGGTCAGCGCCCAGCGCGATCGACTTCGCCGCGTCCAGGCCGTTCTGAATTCCGCCCGACGCGATGAGCGCGAACGGACGTTCCGACGTACGAAGCGAGGCACATTGCCGCACGGCGTCCGCCGTCGGAATGCCCCAGTCCCAGAACACGGCCAGCGGGTCGCGTTCTGTCTCGGGGCGGCGCAGCACTTCCACGCCTGCCCAACTCGTGCCCCCCGCCCCCGCCAGCTCCCGCCGTCCTGACGCAGCCTGCTTTTCAA
>CAYIHQ010000024.1:0-2052 GCA_964362905.1 uncultured Ignavibacteriaceae bacterium | reverse complement strand
GCGCGCCCCCCGCCCCGGCCACGTCGACGATCCGATCGCCGACATCGCGCAGACGACGAAGACCGGCGGGGGAGATACCGCTGCCGATCTCCTTGACGATGACCGGCACGCCCAGGTCGTGCACGAGCCGCTCGATGCCCACCAGGACACCGGCGAAGCGTGGAGTACCCTCCGGTTGCAGGAACTCCTGAACGGGATTCAGGTGAACCGCCAACGCATCCGCCCGGATCAGTTCGACCATCCGGCGCAGAGGTCCTGCATCGGCCAGATGGGCCACCTCCGCCGCGCCGATATTTCCGACGACGGGGATGTCCGGCGCCGCCTCACGGACGACGCTGTAGGACCGCCGGAATCGGGCATTCTCCAGTGCTTGGCGTTGGCTCCCGACTCCCAAGGCCAAGCCACGCTCGGCGCACACTTCCGCCAAAAGCCGGTTGATCTTTTCGGCCCCACCATACCCTCCCGTCATACCCGTCACCAGCAACGGAATCCGGAGGCGCTTCCCGAGAAACGTGGTCGACGCGTCGACCTCCTCCAGGTCCAGTTCCGGAAGTGCGTTATGGACGAGATCCCACCGTTCGAAGCCCGACGTCTTCCCGCGGAAGGCGACGTTCTTCGAAAGGACGATCTCGACGTGCTGTTGTTTGCGGGAGGACGTTCGCGGCGAACCCATGGCGAGCGGAGTGAGGTACGCCATAATACACATCACTCCGAGGAGTTGCAAGGAATGCCGGAATCCCCGGCGTCCGCCCCGCCTTTCTTTTGTTTCTCGTTGCCGTCTTTCGTATCTTTAAAATCCTGAACGTTGAAAACCACTCCATGCGCGCGATCATCCCGGTGGCTGGCATCGGCAGCCGGCTCCGCCCTCACACCTACACGGTCCCCAAGGTTCTCCTGAATGTTGCCGGAAAGCCCATCATCGGCCACATTCTGGATAAGGTGATCCAGGCCGGCATCACCGAGGCCACCATCGTCATCGGGTACTTGGGCGAGATGATCAAGGACTACGTCCTCCAGCACTATACCATCAAGGTCGATTTTGTGGAGCAGGAGGAGCGTCTCGGCCTCGGCCACGCCATCTACCTGTCCCGTCACACCATTTCGCGCAGCCCCATTCTCATCATCCTCGGCGACACCATCTTTGACGTCGATCTGGCGGCTATGATGGAGGGGACCGTGAGCCGCTTGGGCGTGAAGCACGTCGACGACCCCCGCCGGTTCGGCGTGGCGGAGACGAACAACGGCTTCATTTCGAAACTCGTCGAGAAACCGGAGCATCCGAAGAGCAATCTGGCGGTTGTGGGCCTCTATTATATCCATCAACCCCAGATCCTCGTCGACTGCCTGAAGGAAATGATCAAGGCCAATGCCCGGACGAAGGACGAGTTTCAGTTGACCGATGCGCTTCAGATGATGATCGAGCGGGGCGAGCGCATGCAGACCTACAACATCGACGGCTGGTACGACTGTGGCAAGCCGGAGACGCTTCTGTCGACCAATCAGCACTTGCTCAGCACCTATCCCCCGCCGGCTGATCGGCCGGGCGTGGTCATCCGCCCCCCCGCCTTCATCTCTCCCGAAGCGACGGTCACCAATTCCATTATCGGACCCCACACGACGGTTGCCGCAGGCGCCATCGTGGAGAACTGCATCGTGATGAACTCGATCATCTCCGAGGGGGCTGAGCTCCAGGACGCATTGCTCCGCGATTCCATTGTCGGGAGCAACGCGCATGTGCTCGGCAACTTCAAGCGTATCAACATCGGCGATTCCTCCGAACTTCTCTTTTCCTGATCCTTCCATCAGCCACGGAACCCTGCATGCGCTATCTCTTCACCTCTGAATCCGTGTCCGAAGGGCACCCCGACAAGGTGTGCGACCAGATCTCGGACGCGGTCCTCGACGACATCTATCGCGTCGAACCGACAGCCCGCGTGGCGTGCGAGACATTCGTCACCACGGGCCTCGCGCTCGTCGGTGGCGAGATCACGACCCGCAAACACTATGTCGACGTCCAGAAGATCGTCCGGGACGTCATCAAGGACATCGGAT
>CAYIHQ010000023.1:9487-12570 GCA_964362905.1 uncultured Ignavibacteriaceae bacterium | reverse complement strand
GTATCAGAAGGCCATTCTGAACGATCGGAGCGAACAGCGCAAGAAACTAGCAGTGGAGCGGCTGAAGGCGCTGGAGTAGAAGCGCGCCCGTGGCGGGCTCCTGCAGATGGAGTTACAAATTCACGCGTGTACATGCGCAAGCCCGGCAGGGATTCCCCGCCGGGCTTGTGCGTTTGGAATGCTATTGTCGGCTGATGACAGTATGGTCGATTTCTCTGCGCTGCGCAAGCCCGTGGCACGACGCAACGAGGTTCCGTATCTTCTTCCGATACGATCCTCACCACAATCAACGACGGTCCATCCATGGAAATCAATCCCTTTCACATCGCAGCCCTCGGCATGGCGGCCGGGGTTCTGGCCGGTCTCCTCGGGATCGGCGGAGCCATTGTCATCATTCCGGTCCTGGTCTTCGCCTTCGGCATGACGCAGCAGCAGGCCCAGGGGACAACGATGGCGTTCCTGACGCTTCCGGTCGGGATCCTCGGCGCCTATGTCTACTATGAGCGGGGTCTGGTCGACGTGCGCTGGGCGTTGTTGTTAGCAGTGGGGTTCGTCGTGGGCAGCTTCGTCGGCGCCCGAATCGCCACGACGCTCTCCAACGAGATGCTGCAAAAGATCTTCGGCGTGTTGCTGATCGGGCTGGGGATCCGGATGGTGTTCTTCAGCAGATAAGGACAGAGAATGGAACCGCCGAGAGAGAATTGAAGGTGCTCCGACTCGTGTGTGCAGATCGCGGCGAGACACGCGCGACACCGTCGAGCCCTTTACCATTCCTCTTTTGTAAACGCGGCCCCGACGGCCTTGGCGACGCGTCCGATGTCCTCCATGGCGGAGGGATTGCCGCAGGTCATAATGAGCGTGGATGAAGGGTCGAGGCGTTTCCGGAGATCCGCCTTGGACACGTTGGAAGGAAGGATGGGCCGAACCGCGTTGTGCAACGCCGCCTCCCCAGCCGCGCGGCGCTCGGGTTCGGATTCGCGGAGTTCTTCTTCTTCCCAGAGGGGCAGGTCGTAGATCGTGCGCAGCACGTTGTTAGCGCGCCCTTTTGCCACATGGGGATCTCCGAAATCTGGCGGCGTCGGCCGGCTGATCGTCGGGAGATACACGAAGTCCAGCTTGCCCACTTCCATGATCGCATGCAGAGGGGCATGGTAGCCGAGTTCTTGCGTCGTGCGATTGGCATGGATCAGCGTGAATCGCGTCTCCGTGGTTCGTCCGTGCACCGCGTCGTGGTTCAACTGCTTGATCATCGAAGCGAAGGGGGCGAGTCCCGTGCCCGTTCCCACCATCACGACATTCTTGAATCCTTTCGCCCGCTTCTCTAACGTAAAGTCGCCCGCGATCTTTGTGTAGTAGATGATCTCGTGGTCTTCGTCCGGTTCGATCTGGAAGAGCGACTCTGTGAGGCGTCCAGGCCTGCCGGACTCGTTCCGCTCGAGGATCACGTAGAACTCCAGCCAACCTTCCTGCGCTGTTTCGAAGGGGGCTGAGGCGATGGAGTATGAATGAGTGACCGGTCCTCGTCGAATGTTACCGTGTTCATCGAGATCGGGGAGGTATGCATATCCGCCTTCGGGAATCGCCATCTTCTTCGTCAGGCGGCAATGTTCGCGACGGAGGGCGATGTACTGACCGGCGGAATACGGCGGAAAGGTATCGCCGCGTTGCGGAACGAGTCGAAACACCGCAAGGTGAGGGACCAGATTGAATCGGAGGACAGCCGAACCGACGCGACGCTCTGCCATGGGGAAGGATGGGAATCAACCGTCAAAATACGGGCTGAGAACCGCAGATTCAACGGAATTGCGCGGTTCGGCGAATTCGGATGTGACGTGCGTCTCATGCGGCTTAAACCGTCCGGTTGCGCCTGTGTCTATCTCTCGTCACATATCAAGGCCGCCTCGGGCGCTCTCGAGCGGACCCCGGCCCCCGACCTCGAATCGATCTAAAGAGACCTCAACCACACTCACACAGGAGCATCACGATGAAACGCACATGGTTCCTTTCCATCCTCGCGGCTGCGGCACTCGCCCTCATCGGTTGCGACAAGAGCACCGACGCTGCCAGCGACCCGATCCTCGAAGAGGATGCGGCGACCGCCATCGCCGGCGCCATCAGCGAAGATGGAGGCGGGGCGGCAGACCAGCTCGCCGATGTGGCGAGCATCTCCACGTCCGGCGGGCTCTCCGCCGAGGTCAACCTGCTCGATGCGGCCATGAGCACGGGCGCGCCTTCCACCATCGACACGCTCTTCGTGCCGGCCGACACGTCGTACATCTTCACCATCAACCGGTCCCGTGCGAACCTGACGGGCACGTACGTGTCGCTCATTTACCGCATGTACTACGTCAAGTTCATCAACAAGAACGGCACCGCGCAGCGACGGTATATCGTGTCGACGCCCGCGGGTAACGACACTGCGCGCACGATGCTCTTCCGCATTCTCTACGGCCGTGGCTACCACCGGACCCCCATCCGCGTGCACCGGCTCGATTCGTTGGCCGCGGACTGGATCGTCACGAACTTGAACACTCCCGTCGTGACCGTGAACGGTTCCTATTACCGTGCCGGCAACGATACGCTTCGTACCCGCAACGCCGAACGGACGCATGCGAACACGTTCTCCGCAACGTTCACCAACGTGACGCGCCCGCGACGCGCCCTGGGCGGCACGGCCGATGCGATCAGCGGCACGATCAGCGGCACGTACACGGCCACCATCACCTTCGCCCGGGGCGACCTGTACAAGGAACGTTCGATCAACAAGACGTTCACAGTTGAGCTTTCCGGCGACGATGCCACCGTCAACATGAACGGCAAGCGTTTCCGGTCCACGTGGCGCTATGGCGAAATGTTCGGCCAGATGCGCTGATCCATCCACCTCGGACGTTGTACCGCGCGGTCCCGCCTTCGGACGGGGCCGTGTCGTTTTCAGGAAGCGACACAAGACCGCCTCTTGTGCCCGAGGGGACGACTCTCACGGTTCAGCACGTTCACTCGAAAGCCCACCAGGGCCCGTCGCTCAGGCCACGCCTAGTCCAGCCGTCGTCAGTTTCTCCGGCGATGTCCTTCCATCCACGCCC
>CAYIHQ010000023.1:0-9477 GCA_964362905.1 uncultured Ignavibacteriaceae bacterium | reverse complement strand
CCACGCCCTTTTTTGGGTACGTTGCATTCGCTTGATGGTGACTCTCTCTCTCCACGTTCGACACGAGGCACTTCCATGCGTATCGGCATTCTCACCGGCGGCGGCGACGTTCCCGGTCTCAACCCCTGCATCAAGGCCGTGGTCTATCGTGCCCAGGACCAGGGCATCCAGGTCGTGGGCATCAAGCGCGGATGGGCGGGGCTTCTCTATTTCAATCCCGACGACCCGGCCAGCAGGGCAGAATGCGTTATCGAGTTGAACAAGATGAACACCCGCACGGTGGACCGGACCGGCGGCACGTTCCTCCACACCTCCCGCACGAATCCACAAAAGGTCAGCAAAGACGGGATCCCCGCCTTCCTGCGGACCAAGGAACATGACGGGATGGAGGAGGGGGCGAAAGCCGACTTCACGCCGCATATCATGCGCGTGATCGATACGCTCAAGCTCGACGCGATCATCTCGATCGGCGGCGACGACACGCAGAGTTTTGCCCTCCGGCTGCACAAAGAAGGTTTTCCGATGATCTCCATTCCGAAGACCATGGACAACGACGTCTTCGGGACGGACTACTGCATCGGGTTCTCCACTGCCGTCACGCGCAGCATCGACTTCATCACGGCGCTGCGGACCGTCGCGGGGTCGCACGAGCGCATCGCCGTCGTCGAGCTGTTCGGACGCAATTCCGGCGAGACCTCACTCATCTCGGGGTATCTGGCCGGCGTCGACCGCACGTTGATCTCCGAAGTGCCGTTCGACATGGAGAAGCTGGCCGGGTATCTGGCGGAGGACAAGAAGAACAATCCGTCGAACTACGCCATCGTGACCGTGTCCGAAGGAGCGCACTTCAAGGATGGGACGGTGGTCGAGACCGGCCCGGAAGATGCGTACGGACATCGCAAACTTGGAGGTATCGGAGCGCTTATCGAGGAACAGCTCAAACAGATCCTTGGCGCTCACACCGTCTATCAGCAGGTGGCGTATCTCATGCGGAGCGGAGAGCCCGATGCGCTCGACCGCATGGTCGCGACCTCGTACGCACACCTCGCCATCGACCTGATCTCCCGGAAGAAATTCGGAAAGATGGTCGCTCTCCGCGACGGCCGCTACACGTACGTCGCCATTGAAACCTTGTCACAGGGCGTCAAACGAGTCGACGTCGGAGAGCTGTACGACACAGAACAATACCGGCCGAAGGTCGTGGACCTGCTGAACAAGCCGATGTTTTTGTATTGAGGAAGGTGGTGAGGAAGGAATGTAGCAGGTATGCAGGTAGTGAGGTATGCAGGTAATCAGGTAGGCAGGCAAAGACGTGGACACAAAGAAGGCGCGGACTGAGAGATTGGTCTGCGCCTTTTCTTTGGAATGGGGGTGACCACTCTGAATTGTGCTTCTTACTCCTGACTTTCGACTTCTGATTTCTGACCTCTGGCTCCTGCCTTTTTCACACCTTCACGGCATGCACGACGGCGCGGGCGCGAACCAGAATCTCCTTCTGCCGCTTGTGAAACGCCACCGTCGCCCCATCCACACGTGTGCTGTACTCGGCCATGGCCGCATCCGACCGACGCTTGAAGATCACGTAGCTGATCGTTCCGCCGATAAGTCCCCCTACAGCACCGGCAAGAATATCGAGCAAAGCCCAGAACAATCCTCCCGTGCCAATGGCAGCGGCCGCAACCAAAGGCCATGGAATGCCTCCCAGCGGTCGCCGGTCGGAGACGATGCGGCCCATCTCATCGAGGACGACGCTCTTCATCAACGCCTCCCACTCCTGCTCCAGATTCTTCAGTTCGGAGAGGCGCTCCTCCGAGCCCGATCGCGTGAAGACGAGCTTAAGCTCTTTCCGCGACTCGTTCCCCTTGAGCACTGCCTCTTCGTGCGCCGTCGCCAGTACCCAGCCGAATTCCTGACGCTTTCGCACCTCGGCCTGTCTCCGCTCCGGAGGCGCTCCCACGACGAGTGTTTCTGTACGATCCATGCTGTCCCTGAGAAGTCCTGATGGTTCCCGATGTGTGATCAGGTGGCTCCGGAGTCATGTCGAGCGACGCCGCTGATCGGGCGTTGTGGCGGTTGCATTGTCACCGCGATCACCGGGAGCAATGTGCAGTGGCGGGCCCCCTGCGCACAAGATCCGTCACCGGTTCTTCAACGCTTCCAACCGGACTGCTTCAAACTCGTCACCGGCATTCCATTCGGGGAGGGGAGATGCGCCCGCGATCCGCATCGTCAGGCGAGTGACAACCTCGAGTTGCTGCATCGCGCCCTCCAGGTTCCACGGCCAATCCCCCGAAAGCTGGTCCGAGGGTTGATGATACCTGTGTTCGTTGTAGGCATCGCTTACGGTCTTGGCGAAGTCTGCCGGTTTGCCGACATAGTCGACACCTTCCCCCATCGAGAGGGGGGGAATGCCGACCTTGGCGAAGTTGAAATGGTCCGAACGGTAGAAGTGTCCTTGCTCGGGATGCTGGTCGGGCGTCACCTTCATGCCCATCGTGTTTGTCACCGACGTGAGGTCATTCCCCAGGGTGGAGCGGTCGTACCCAAGGAATGTCACGTCGTTCGTGCGGCCGTAGATGTTGAAGCCGTCGATATTGATGTTTGCCGCGACGTTCGCCACGGGAACAGGCAGATGCGTTGCCAGGTAGGCGGACCCGAGCAAGCCGAATTCCTCCGCCGTGACGAACGAGAAGAGGAGCGACCGTTTCGGACGCCGTTCAACTGCTGCAAAGGCGCGGGCGAGTTCCAGGCTCATGGCGCATCCGGTCGCGTTGTCCAGGGCGCCGTTGTAGATCGAGTCCCCCGCGACCGACGTGCCGATCCCGAAATGATCATGATGGGAGGAGAACAGCACGACGTCGTTGCTCAATGCCGGGTCGGTGCCGCGGACGAGGCCAAGGACATTCACGCCGTCAAAGGTTCTCAAGGCCATGCGCATCGTGGTCGAGAAGTTGGTCTTCAGGCGCACCGGTCGGAAATCGGGTCGAGAGGCGGCTGCGATCATGTCCTCAATGCGAAGCCCGGACATGTCGAAGAACTCCCGCGATGCGGCCTCCGTGGTCCAAGCCTTCATCTTGAGCGTGGAGGAAGCGGCTTCGCTGGCGAGGAGGAGGTTTTCGCCGCTCCGAGAGTTGGCGACGACCGCCCACGGATACCCGGCGGACGAATCGACATGGATCACAATAGCCCCGGCCGCTCCTTTCGCCTGGGCAATGTCGTACTTGTACGTCCATCGGCCGTACAGCGTGCGGGCTTTGCCGCCGAACACCTTCGGGTCGTCGGAGGGAGGGTCGTTGTTGAGGAAAACGAGCACGGCTCCACGAACATCCTCTCCTTTATAGTCGTCCCAATTCTGTTCCGGCGCGACGACCCCGTAACCGACGAACACCATCGGCACATTCGTGAGTCGTACTTCAGAAGACGGAGTCCCGCTGGAGAGCGTGATCTGCTCCAGATTCTTCATCCGAAGCGATCGTCCGCCGCCGCGGATCTCGGACGTCGAGGTCGGCAGGATTCGGTGTGCGATCATCGTCACCTTCTGGAAGTAGGTGCCTTTCTCTCCCAGGGGTTCGAGACCGTATTCTTTGAGACGGTGGGCGATGTAGGCGGTGGCCCTCTGTTCGCCGAGCGTTCCGGGCGCACGGCCGAGCAGCGAGTCGTGTGACAGGATGCGCACATGCTGCATCAGGGTTTCCGGGGTCACGGTCGCGAGAACCTGCTCGACGGGTTCGCGGGTGCAGGAGGACAGGAGGCATCCTGTCAGGGCAAGGGCAACTGAGATTCTCATGGGCATTCTGGAATGATAGAGAAAGATTTGGATCAGAGTGTGGTCTCGAAAACAGGATGCGTTGCTGAACGGCGGCATCCCGACATGCCTGCCCCGGCAGGCTTCTAGCCGGGGTTTCTGGTCGGGGAGCGACTTGTTAGCCGGCGGCCCGGCGTTGTGTCAATCGATGTATCCGATCGCTAACCCGAATTGGATTGCTGCACCGCTCGGGCTGCCCATAACGCGAAGGAAAATTGAGCTGAGAGGTTTCACAATCATTGTGCGCACATCGAGGCCAAACAGAATCTGATTGTTTGCTTCCGATGCGCGAGGATCGCTGGAGCTTATGCCAATGAAGACATCGGACCTGGCGTTCGCCTTCTTGAAACTTGCTCGAAGGAATGCCGAGCTAATATAGGCGAGTGGACGTTGTTGGTCATGATATTCTAGGATGAAGCCCTTTCGATACTCTTGATAATTCAGCCGTAAGCCCACACCCTGAACGGTTGCATAGGGGAGTTGGAACAGATCGAGGTCGACTGTGGCACCGTAAGAACCATACACGAATAGGAACGTGGAGGCTTCGGCCGCAACGGTGCGAACACTCGGCACGAACCGAAACTCGAGGGGAACGAGAATAGAATCGGATTGTGCGAATCCGTGGGTCGTTAGAATGGCTGTCAGGAAGAGAAGGGGCTTCGTCAAGGCGAATCCTTCGGCGCCGGGCCGCTGGCTAATCTAAAATATACTGATTTCGGCCTGCACAACGGTCTCCTTCCTACGTGATTCTTATCCCTGAGAATGGCATATTGTCCCAGCCGGATAGGACGCGGAGTCCGGACACATCTTTCCACCACATACGGAGGATTTTCTATGAAGAAACTTCTGCTCGGTTGGTTGGCCGTATTCGTGGCACTTTCCGTGCTCGACTACCTCATCCACGGCGTCATTCTGTCGAGCACCTACGAACAGCTTAAGGAGGTGTTCCGGCCCGACATGATGGACAAGATGTGGATATACAGTCTCGTCGCAGCCATTACGTCGTTCTTCTTCGTCCTCATTTATTCCAAGGGTTATGAAGGAAAGGGGATCATGGAAGGAGTTCGATATGGACTCTACGTCGGGGCCATGCTGAGTACCGGCATGGCATACGGAAGCTATGCCTCCTATGCCATTCCATATTCGTTGGCGATCCAGTGGTTCCTGTTCGGCATGGCAGAGTACGTGGTCGCCGGAGTGGTTGTCTCTCTCATCTATGGGAAGAAAGAGGGCGCCGCAGCGTAACTGAACGCGCCTTTGAGGGTCGGTGTCGGAGCTTCCGACGCTCGATCACTCCTTCGGCAGAGGTCCAGATTCAGGCTGTCGATATCGGTGAGAGGTGCGCCGATGTCGCCGGCCTTTTTTATTCACTCCATTTTTTGATATGTTGCGTCCTTTGACGACCCCATGAGATGACGCTATGGCCGTACCGAACAAGTACGTAGTTGGATTGGTGCAGATGAGCGCCACGCCCGACCCCAAAGAAAACCTCAACCGCGCCGTCGTCCGCGTGCGCGATGCGGCCAAGAACGGTGCCCAAGTCATCTGTCTCCCGGAGCTCTTTCGCTCGCAATACTTCTGCCAGTCGGAGGACGCGCGCCTGTTCGATCTTGCCGAGCCGGTCCCCGGTTCGTCGACCGATACCTTCGGTCTTCTGGCCCGCGAGCTCCAAGTGGCCATCGTTGTGCCCATCTTCGAGAAGCGCGCGCACGGCCTCTATCATAACAGCGCCGCCGTCATGGACCGCGACGGCGCGATGGCGGGGTTCTATCGCAAGATGCACATCCCCGACGACCCGGGGTACTCCGAAAAATACTACTTTACACCGGGCGACCTCGGGTTCAAGGCAATCGACACGTCGTTCGCCCGCATCTCCGTCCTCATCTGCTGGGACCAATGGTATCCGGAAGGCGCCCGCCTTTCGTCCTTGCTCGGCTCTTCGATCCTCTTCTATCCCACCGCCATTGGATGGCACCCGCAGGAGAAGGCACAACATGGCGCTGCCCAGCGGGACGCGTGGCAGACCGTGCAGCGCGGCCACGCCATCGCCAACGGCATCTATGTCGCCGCGGTGAATCGCATCGGACACGAAAAGCCGTTACCGAACGGCGCCGGAATTGAATTCTGGGGAACGTCGTTCATCGCGGACCCGCAGGGTGTGATCCTCGCCCAGGCTTCTAGCGACAAGGAAGAAACACTCATCGCCGAGGTGGACCTGGCGCATCTGGAAGAGATCCGGCGGAACTGGCCATTCCTGAGGGACAGAAGGGTGGATGCGTATCAGGGGATCACGGAGCGGTTCCTGGATGCAGCACCCGGTGGAAGAGAGACGGCCGCCAAGGGCGCCAAGGTCTGAAGGAGGACCTTGCCGCCAAGAACGCCAAGCAAGAAGTAGAATTGGATGCTGTGAGTGTTTGAGAGAAATGAACGAAGCGACTGATTGAAGAAGTTGATTTGAGGGGGACAGCATGGAGCCAGATCGGTCGACCGATCAGACGGCGCATCTCATCATAGGTGCGGCGCTGGAAGTTCATCGGACGCTTGGGCCGGGTTTCCTCGAGTCAGTATATGAGGAGGCGCTTGCCTGCGAACTCGATGAACGAAGCATTCCGTTTGAGCGCCAGCGGAAGATCTATGTGCCGTACAAGAGCCGCACCGTGGGCGAAGGCAGATTGGACCTCCTTGTCGATGCTTGTGTTATTGTCGAACTCAAAGCGATCGATGCATTCGCCCCGATTCACACAGCCAAGCTGATCTCGTATCTGAAGGCGACCGGGCTGAGCCTCGGCCTCTTGATCAACTTCAATGTTCCCGTGCTGAAGGATGGAATTCGTCGCGTAGTTCTAACGGGGGTTTCCCACCGTTCGGGATCCGCAGTTCAACACACCGACCCACCATAATCTTCTCTTGGCGTCATGGCGGTTCAATCTACTTCTACCCAAAAGCCAATGCCTCACCAGCTCGAAGACCACTGGCTCATGCTCGCCGAGTGGGAGCCCCACGAAGCCACATGGATCGGCTGGCCGCACAACACGTCTGATTGGCCGGGAAGATTCGGACCGATCCCCTGGGTGTTCTCCGAGATCGTTCGTCACCTTTCGCGCGGCGAGACCGTACGCATCCTTGTCCAAAACGCGGCCCACGAGAAGAGCGCCCGACGCATCCTCCAGCGTATCGGTGTCGACCTGGCTCGCGTGGAGTTCTTCCGTTTCCTGACAGACCGGGGATGGACGCGCGATTCCGGGCCGATGTTTGTCCGGTCGGGGGAGGACGGTTCCACCGCGATCGTTCGATTTCGCTTCAACGCGTGGGCGAAGTACCCGAACTGGAAACGAGACGTCAGGGTCCCCGAGCGCGCGGCGAAGTCGCTTCGCACCCGCATCATTCCAGTGGAGCATCAAGGCCGACCGGTCGTGCTCGAAGGCGGCTCCATCGACGTCAACGGCGCCGGAACGATCCTCACCACCGAAGAATGCCTCCTCGATCACGTGACGCAGGTGCGCAATCCCGGATTCGTTGCCGAGGACTATGAGACCGTCTTCGAGCGTGCGCTGGGGGCGACGAACACGATCTGGCTCAGCAATGGGATCGCAGGCGACGACACGCACGGCCACGTGGACGACCTCTGCAGGTTCGTCAATAGGTCGACGGTCGTCCTGGCCATGGAGCACAACGTGTCTGACTCGAACCACCGGATCCTGCGTGAGAACCGGGAACGTCTTCAATCAGCGAGGTTGGAGGACGGTTCGTGTGTTGCGGTCGTCGAGCTTCCCATGCCCGCGCCTGTCGTCTTCGGCGGTCAACGCCTGCCCGCCAGTTACGCCAATTTCTACATCGGCAATGCGGCAGTTCTCGTTCCCACCTTCAACGACCCGAACGATCGAGTCGCCCTGGGGATCTTGGGCGAGCTGTTCCGAGACCGGCCTGTGGTGGGTATTCATGCCGTGGACCTTGTCTGGGGCCTCGGTACCTTGCACTGCCTAACGCAGCAGCAGCCGAGGCAGGGGGATGAAACACGGGGAGAGGAGATAGGTGTGAGGAGGTAGGAGTTTGGGAGGATTCAGGGAGAAACCGGCGGGAATTCTGTTAGGAGGTTTATCACGTCGGGGCTTTGTTTGCCCGCCCGCCCGTAAGTGGAGCTTGGCCGGTCAGGCGGGGAATGTTTGGAGTTTTGGCATGTTTGGCACGTTTCTCCTCTGTATCTTCCTGCCACACTCAGGTCTCCGTTGACCCCTCATGCCATCTGACGTCTCCACCGTCCTCGGTGCCGTCCTCCTCGCGACCCTCGCGATGGCCTCGCTGATCCTCGGCGTCGCCGTTGGAGTCTACCTAAAACCTTCGCAACGGACCAACGCCATCATCATGGCATTTGGCACTGGCGCACTTATCCAGGCGCTGGCGTTGGAGTTGGCCTATGAAGGCGCCGAGCGGCTCGTGGACCACCACCAAGCGAGCGGCATCATGCCTTGGACCTGGGTCGCATCCGGCTTCGTCGTTGGAGGCCTCCTCTATTATCTCGCCAATCGACTCCTCGATGAACGCGGTGCCGCGCTTCGTCATCCGGCGCTGGCCAGGCAGTACGTCCTGAAGAAGAAGCAACAGGAATCTGCCGCGTTGCTCGAGCGGCTGTCGAAGGTGGAACTGTGTCGTTCGTTGCCGCCGGAGGAGATGCAGGACGTGCTGGTGTGCGTCACTCCTGTCCGCGTCGCGAAGGGAGAGAATGTCTTCCGCAAGGGGGACGACGGAGATGCGCTGTATCTCATCGACGCTGGCACCGTCGCCATTCTCCTGGAGGAGGGGTCAAGCTCCGAGGTGCTCGCAGAACTGGGCGCCGGCCAGTCGTTCGGCGAGATGGCCCTGCTGACGGGCGAACCCCGCACCGCCACCGCTCACGCGCGCACCGACGTGGAGTTGCTGCGAATCGACAAGGTGCACTTCGACGAATTGCTCGAAGCGTCGCCGCGCCTGCGACAGGCGATCGAAGACCTCAACACGAAGCGCCTGGCGCAGAATGTAGCGGCCTCGCGCGGCCAGATCGACGTTGACCTCTGGCGCAAGATCGCCGTCAAGAACATCCAGCGGCTCACACGGCTGGAAGAAGTGGCCCTGATGCGGAAGCATGCTGCCGTGGGCGCACCGCTCGCGATCTTCCTCGGTGCGATGATGGACGGGATCCCCGAGTCGGTTGTCATCGGATCGAGCTTCTTGTCTCTCGAGTCTTTCCGGTTCACATTCCTGGCAGCCGTATTCCTGTCCAATCTGCCAGAAGCCGTGGCAAGCGCGGTCGGCATGAAGCAAGCCGGCTTCAGCACCAAGAAGGTCTTCGGCCTATGGTCGGTGCTCGTCGTGGCGGGAGGCGTGGCCGCGGCTGTGGGCAATATCTTCCTTGCGGGTGCTCCGCCCGTCTTGCTGACGTTCGTCGGCGCCGTCGCCGGGGGAGGGATCCTTGCCATGGTGTCGTCGGTCATGATGCCGGAAGCGTACGAAGACGGCGGCCCCGCGGTTGGGCTGGCGACGATTGCCGGTTTCCTGGGGGCGTTCCTGTTCAACTTCCTGTGAGAGCCTCTGGGCGGGTATGAGGTGGTAGGTGGAAGGAAGGGTGGAGGTTTCGCGGGGTGTTCGTGGTGTACAATTTGGAGGTCTGGCCAATTGGCGCTTTGTTTGGAATGTTT
>CAYIHQ010000022.1:0-12988 GCA_964362905.1 uncultured Ignavibacteriaceae bacterium | reverse complement strand
GCCGGGTCCGGGCGGAGGGCCTGAATAGCGCCTTCCTAGAAAGACAGGACGTCGCGGCCTACTTCGCGGTGCCGGAGGCTGGACCTGTCAGACTTGTGGACGGACTCACTCGGCGATGCAATGATGACGATGTGGCCGTCGATTGAATGGTTGTTGGCATCAATGATGGAATCGAGCGTCGAGCTCTTGCCAGAACCCGTGATCCCGGTGACCAGGCATAGTCCTTCTTTTGTCTGGGCCAGGCTCAGCATCTTGGTGACGCCGGGATGTAGTTCCAGCGTCTTGTACGGACGGATCGTGTTATTGATGGCCCGCATGTTCAGGGCCAACTGGTCGAGGTCGAAGTACGCGTCCGCGCGGAATCGGCGAAATTCCCCCGCATCCAGATAGATCATGTGGGAGAAGTCCAGGTTTCGATTCTCGTACAGGAAGGTGCGCTGCCGCTCCCCGATCACCCCCTGGATGAGAATGTTCATCTCGTCCGGGCTGTACTTCCCCAGGGTCGGGTCCGGCTTCTTCGAGCCATAGATCCGATACCAGATGTATCCCTGAGACCCGTAGCCCCCCATGTCGACGTCGGAGGCGTTCACGGAGAACATACGCGTCAGAAAATGATTGATCAGCGACAGCATCTTCATCTTCGCCGTCTCATCGACACGCGACAGCGTGTCACCGATCATCATCTGGCGCTCCAGACCAGTGACTGTCTGGGGAATCGTGGCTGCAAGCTCCTTGAGGACCTTTTGGCCTTCAAGAATAACAGGAACTTGCTCCGTAGCTCCGGAGCCGGGTGCGCCTGGCTTAGGAAGGTGCGCAGACGGTTGCGGGGTGGGTGGCATGCCGTATTCGGATCGAAGGGGGTTCGTGGTCTGGTGCAGAGTTTGCCAATAATTGCGTAGAGTATACAGAACCGCTTAGCCAGATGCAACTTGCTTAAAGTCTTTGTTGCACTCTTCCCACCATCTTGTTGTACAGATGTGACCTTGCGTTTGAGACTGGGTTTTCGCTAAATTACACCGAAGTAGGTTGCCTTTTGATTTATGCTTCCCTATCTAAAGTGCGTCATTTCTACCATCTCATCTCACTTTTTCACCTAGAAGGAGCTCATTCTGGTTTCGAAACACCAAATATCCATGGATTTGGCCCAGAATCGCTGGAATGGAATTTGCATCTTTAAGGTACGTGAGGGCGTAAACTTCGAAATTTTGCGCCCGAATCGCTGTGACGTTGCACACCCCCCCTGTGCGGATGGTTCAGTAGTGTGGACTGGGCGGTGGACAGGGTGTGTCATCCGCTGGAATGATGCGGTACCTAAGGGATTCTTATGAACACCGGACAAGCGATGTTGGTCATCGGGGCGTTTGCGCTCCTCTCCACGCTCACGCTCGCCGTGAACGCGACAATCGTCATGACGTCGAACATGGGACTGGAGATGGAAGCGAACCTCAATGCCCTTTCATATGCCCAGTCGATGGTGGATGAGATTCTCACGAAGAATTTTGACGAGAACACCACGAACAATCATCGGGTGTTCACGAATGCCGGCATGACGGCGCTGGGATCGTTCGGGTCAGACGGCGGCGAAGCCATCATAGGGCCTGATTCCTCTCGGACCGGCAATTTTCAATCGCAATGGCGATTCGATGACGTTGACGACTATCATGGCTATCTCCGGTGGGTCTGGAATACGCGGCTGGGATGGTTCATCATTCGCGACACGATTGAATATGTCCACGAGGACAATCTCACCCTCCAAAACTCGCAGACGTGGCACAAGAAGATCACCGTGAACGTTCAGAACTACTCGATGATCAAGGATCAGTCGGGGAACGTGATCGCATACCGCATCCACGACGTGGCCGTCTACCGCAAGTACTACTAGGCGAGGTGACCCGTGGCAGCAATGCTCGACTTTATCGCGTCAGCTATGATTTTCGGCGTCCTTGTCCTGTCGGTCGCCCGCGTACAGACGAATATCAACGCGACGCTGTACCAGAACACTTTCACCGTCGTGACACAGCAAAACGCCGTGGAGCTGGCGCGACAGATCGAATTCGATTTCCTGAAGATTGGCCACCACGTTCTAGGCCAGCGGATCTTCTATGCGGCTGAGCGCCGCCTGGATTATCGGGCAGACGTGCGGAACAATACGGACACGGCCTTGTATCGATACGAGGCGGGCACGATCGGGCAGGCCAGTAATACGGTCAATCCGACCGATTTCCCGTTGTTCCGGATCGAAGCCGGGACGACGTTGCGGCAAAACTTCGGCCTGACCGACCTTAGCATTTCGTATTATGATTCGGTCAATGTCCGGATCGGCATTCCCACCAACAACATCGATACGCTGGCCAAGATCCGGGGCATCAATGTGTATTTCGTGGCGGCCAGTCCGGAGCCCGTCCTGGGTTCGGCCGGCGACACCTCCTACTCCGTGGTCACGTGGCAGAAGTTGATGTTTCCCCGCAACTTGAATCAATTGAATTTGTCGAAATAGGGACCCATCATGGGACGCGCAGGGCTCTTTCTTGTTCTCGGAATGGCGGTCGCATTCGGTTTCATCGGCGGCAGTCTGAGAAACTCCGCAGAGGCGCTCACGGGAGCGCAGGTGGGATACTACAAGTATTCCTTTGCCCGCAACATGTCCCGTCTGGCCATCAACCGGCATCTCCGGTACATTGACCGCGGTCTCACCCCCCCCTCGTCGGCCTCCTTTGAGGGAGGTTCGTACACGGTGAGCGCGACGTCGGTGGGCGACACGCTGAACCTCGTCTCCCGGGGTGTCTATGCCGAATCCACCTACGTCATGCGGGTCAAGCTGCTCTTCACCCCGAAGCCGTTCCCCGTCGCTGATGCCGCAGTCGGCATCAGGGCTGAACCCTCCACCATGAATTTCACCGGCAAAGCAACCGTGGATGGCCGCAACTACACGGCCGACGGCAGCGCACTCGTGGGGAGCGGCGACAAACCCGGTGTCACCGTGATGAGTCCAGCGGATTCGGCCGCGATCATGGCCTCCGGGGGCAGCAATATCACCGGCTTGCCTCCCGTGACGGCCGATGAGGACGCCACGGACCCTGCCCCATTCGTGCCGGAGTATGAACAAAGCGCTCACTACGTATTCAACACTCCCGGAAACGTCAGCGGCAGCTGGACGTTCGGCAGCGTCGCCAGCCCCGTCATCGTGGTCTGCAACACGGGGTCGGCGGACACCAACTTCAGCATTCGATTCACCGGCAACATCGTCGGCTATGGGATCCTCGCCATCAACGGGAACGTGAAGTTCTCCGGCTCGTTCGAGTGGTACGGGCTCGTGATCGCCTACGGACTGAACAACGTCATCAGTTTCGAGGCGTTGGGGAATCCGCAAATCGTTGGCGGGCTCATGGTGGCCGGCAATGAAGGCGCATCCCTGACGCTCAAGGGCACAGGTTCGGGGGGAAAGGTGAAATACAGCAGCGCGGCGTTAGACCAGGCCCGCAGGATTGGCAGGCTGCTGTACTACAGCATCGTGGAATGGTATGAGTAGCGCCCCCGGCGACGGGGCACGGATCACAGAAACGAACAACGGGCGCTCTGCTGGGCGCCCGTTGCATTGTACGCACTGAGAGGCCGATCATTCATCCTCGACTGTCGAGGAGACGACCTCTTCTAACGCTGTACTCCCCTCCTTCATCCGTTCCATGCCGGAGCGACGCAGGGTCCACATCCCGTCCTTTGACGCCTGGTCACGGATCGCGTTCTCATCCACTTTTTCGCCCGCATTGAGGACGATATCCTTAATGGCCTTCGAGAAGAATAGGGCCTCGTGAATGGCCGCACGGCCTTTCCAGCCGCCGTTGCACTTGTCGCATCCGACGGGCTTGTAGAACGCGTGAGCCGTCAGATCCTCCTCGGTGAACCCGAACTTCAGGAGGTCTGGCTTATCATCATCATCGATCGGGGTCTTGCAGACCTTGCACAGCGTCCTGATCAGACGCTGGGCCACGATGATGTTGATGGCATAGGCGATCAGGAAGGGTTCAATACCCATCTTGTAGAGACGCGCGACGGCGCTGGGCGCATCGTTCGTATGCAGCGTGGAGAAGACCAAGTGACCGGTGTTCGCGAGCTTGATGGCTGTTTCGGCAGTGATCTTGTCGCGCATCTCGCCGACGAGCACGATATCTGGGTCGTGACGCAGAATGCCCCGGATGGCCTGTTCGAAGCCCATTTTGGGGCCGATCTTGAGCTGGCGGGCTCCCTTGATGATGTACTCGACAGGTTCCTCGATGGTCAGAACGTTCACCGTCGGGTCGATGACCTGGTAAAGAGCCGCGATCAGGGTTGTCGACTTACCGGAACCCGTCGGGCCGGTGAGGATGATGATGCCCTGGGGTTTGGCGATCGCCTTGTAGAAAAAGTTCTTGGCCGGACCCTGGAGGCCGAGCTTGTTCAGGTCGGTGATGACCTTTCGGTCGTCGAGAACACGGATGACGACACTTTCAAACTTATGCTTGAACTCCGTCGTCACGATGGGCATGATCGAGACGCGGAACCGGAGTTGGTGGCCGTCCACGATGCGCTGGATGAAGCCGTCCTGCGAGGCCTCGCGTTCAAACCGGTCGACGTTCTTCGTGCGGTCCTTGATGACGGCCATGACCGCCTCCGGCATCGTGTTTTCCTGACAATGCCACACCTCCAGATTGCCGTCGACCCGGAACAAGAAGTTCGTCCGGTTCCCCTCCGCCGCAACCACGTGCACGTCGGATACGTCTCGCCGCACAGCCTCCACGATACACCCTTCGAAGAGGTTGACCAGAGCGCTCTTGTTGATCTCGGATTCGAGCGCATCCTCGTCGACCTCTTGTTCCTCCTTGCTCCCCCCTTCTTCGATCGTCTCTTTTGCACCCAGCATTTTGAGAAATTCGTTCTGCTTCGGAGCGACCTTCTCGAGGAGGTTTTGGAGCTCCTTCAACCGGACGTAGCAGATCTCGTACTTCTTGACGTTGAACGAGCGCGCCACGACGGGCAGATTGCGGTCTGTGGGGTCGGCGGCGACGATGATGAGCTTGTCCGTCTGCCGTTCGTCCCACTTGAACGGCAGCATCTTGGCCGCGGACATCATCTCCCGCTGCTGGTCGGAGAGGGCGTCGACGAACTTCTTGACGAAGGCGATGCGCGCCTCGTCGATCTTCTCGTCGTTCAGGAAGATCTCACGGAACGCGTAGAGGTTTGCGACCTCGCGGAACACCGAATCGTGGTCGGCCCCGAACTCGGACACGAGGATCTGGCCGAGGTTCTTCCGGTTCTTCTTGTTCTCCTCCGAATCCTTGAGCTTCAGCGATTTCTCGAGAGTCTCGAAATCGATGATGCCCTTCTTGAGGAGCGTGTAGCCGATCTTATCAGTGATATCGATTTCTGCCATGCCTATGCTCCCTGTGCTCGCGAACGTGCGCGATCAGAACCATCCTGCAATGAGCGTCCAGAGCCCGCCCGGGGCTTTGGGTTTCACGGTCGCGGTTTCCGACGAGACCAGCGTGAGGCCGGTCAATACAAGCATGATGACCATCTGGACGGACAATTCGATCAACTGCACGACATTCTTCAAGCGATACGTCGTTTCCTTCTCGTAGTATTCCGCCAGCTGGATCGCGGTGTTCTTCACCGTTCCCGTCTCAGCACCGGAGCTCAATCGCGAGATGGCCGTCTCCGTAAAGACGCCACTTGCCTCGAACGCCTCGGTGAGGCCCTTTCCTTTTTCCAGCATGAGCGGGATGGCGATCGTCTTGATCCGATGCTCCATATACTTGTTCCCGCACGCCTCGGCCGCCATCCGGATGACCTCGATGTTCTCACCCGAGCCGCTGTAGAGAGCGTAGAAGACGCGGCAGAAGATCTCGATGGCGGTCTTGTGCAACAAATTCCCGACGACCGGCACCTTGATCATGTACTGGTCCAACATGAACTGCCCCTTCGGCGTGGCAAGGAACCGCCCGGTGAGCACCATGGGGATGAGGAACGCCAGGATCACCGCGATCGCATTGTCCGACAGCCAGTAGCTGAATGCCAGCGTGGCTTTGGTCATGGGCGGGAGCTCGATCTTGAACTTCACGAACATCTCGGCCGTGGCGGGGAAAATGTACGAGACGTAGAACATGACCGCAATGAAGAGGACGAACAGCGTCACCAACGGCATGATGAGCGCCTGCTTGATAGCGCGCTTGAATTCGGCGTTTCGTTCCAGGAACTTCGCCGTGCTCTCGTAGATCTCGACCATGTTGCCGCTCTTGGAGGCAAGGCCGAGCATGTTCGCCGTGAATTTGCCAAGCACCGTAGAGTGCTTGAGGAAGACCTTTTCTGAGTCCTTTCCCTGCTTCAGTTCGAGGTTGATCTCCTTGAGGCAGTCCCGAAGGGTCTGGTTCGGGATGTCATTGATCAGCAACTGCATCACTTCGTTGAAGGGCAGCTTTTGGCGCATGAGGTCGGTGCTGATGCGCACAAAGGAGATGATCTCGACGTCGGGCGCGGGCTTCAACTTGTTGCCGAAGAGCTTCCGGCGCACATACTGCACCTTGAAGCCCATTTTCTCCAGAGCGATTCGAACTTCGTCGGGCGTGAAGGCCTTTTGTGCGCCGTCGATCGGCTTCTCCTTCCCCTTCTGCACCCGGTAAAGGAACGACACGCGTTCATGGACCCCAATCACCTTGAACTTTTTCTCACGGGCCATTTCCTCAGCGCGGTGCTTGGCGAGTTTCTTCGAATCGGCGTTGATCACGCCGGAAATGGCTTTGCCCGAGGGCGTAAGCCCTTCAACTTTGAATTCTGGCATGGTTTCTCGCTGGTTACTTGAGCCGGTCGCCGCAAAATACGACAGGGTATTCGAGTGTACTCCTTTTCGGCAAATGTGTCAAGGAACTATGGCATGAATGCGGTGGCTCTGCCAAGTATCCCGACGTCGATTCTGCCTACTCACCCCTATTCCATTCTCCCATCTACCTACTACCTTCCACCTTTCACCTTCTGCCTTGTTCGGTGGGCCCTGCTGGACTCGAACCAGCGACCAGCGGATTATGAGTCCGCCGCTCTAACCAACTGAGCTAAGGGCCCAAAGCGGAGAGCTATTGCGGATTTCGGATTGATGATTGCGGATTATCGGTGGAAATCTGCCCAGGGAACATCCAATGATTTCGCCCTTCGCAGTTGAAATCGAAAGAATGTACCGAATCTTGAGGTTGGCTACAACCGGTTCAAGGTCAGCCTCCCTACTTGGATTTTCGCACAAACCCTCCCAACTTGGTGAGAATTCGAACCTCCTATGACCAGCCGATACGTCCTGATGCTTCTTCTCTTTTCCCGATCCTTGCTCGCGCAAACGGACACGAGTAGGGTGTTCCATGTCCGGGAGGTGACGGTCATCAAAGGCCGATCGGGAACGGATCCACTCCGAATGCCGGCCGCCGCGTCTCTTCAGGCCATCGACTCCCGGGCCGCTCTTCGACCGGATGCCGTCGGCGCAGCACTGGAAGGGATACCCGGAGTCGCGGTGTCGAGCCGCTCAGGCGGCACGGATCTTCGCTTGTCGATCCGCGGATTTGGAGCGCGCGGTAACGGCGACCGCTCGAATGCGGCGACTGTGCGCGGGATCAAGGTGCTCCTGGACGGAGTTCCCGTGACCGAGCCGGATGGGCGGACATCACTCGACCTGCTGTCTCTTGTTTCCGCTGGACAGCTCGAAGTGGTCCGGACGAATGCCACTGCATTGTTTGGGAACGCGTCAGGCGGAATTCTCAACGTTGAGTCTCCGCACGAATTTCCGCTCCCTCAATTTACGGTCGGCAGTTCGTTCGGCTCATTCGGATACGGCAAAACTATTGGGACGTACGGAAGGCCTCTGGGGAACGGGAGTGTCTTCCTCTCTGCTGGACATCTTCGCCTGCAAGGATGGCGGGACAACTCCTCCGTGAATGCCGCCAGTCTCTACGGCGCCGCGATCCTCCGCCCAGCCGGCGGAACCCGGATCCGGGCCACCCTTGCCGTTACGCGCCACGCGTTCAGCATACCGGGTGCACTTACAGAGGCGGAATACGCAGCCGATCGGTCCTCTGCCGACCCAGTCTACGCGTCACGGCGAGAACGCCGCAACAACCTCATCGGTCTTTCATCGCTGCAACTCAGCCAGGCCCTCGGCGAGGACCACACGTTCTTTGTGCTCGCATATCTCGGGCCAAAATCTCTGGTGAGGTCGGAGCGCAACACGTATCGCGACTTTCAGCGATGGTCCGGTGGCGGCGGCCTCGTGTGGCGTTGGGCTCCCAATGAGTCGAGCATCTGGAGGCGGTCACGTCCGACACTAAGCATCGGCATCGACCTCAGCCTGCAGGACGGGAACAGCCTCTTCTATGATCTCGAAAACGGCGAACGGGGAGATTCTCTGCGGACGAACAAGGCCGAGCGGGCGGAGACGGCTGGCATGTTCGTCGAGTTTGCCGCATCACCCCTCGATGCGTGGACGGTGACCGGGAGTGTGCGATTCGACCGGCAACTATACCGTTCGTCGATCTTTCCCGCCGGGACCACATTGACGACGCGCATCGACGAGCTCACATTCCAGCACGCGACGCCGCGACTTGCGCTCCTTGTAAAGATTGCGGACCGACAAACGGCCTATGTGTCGTGGAGCGGCGGGCTGGAGGTGCCGGCGTTCAACGAAGTCGATCCTCCGCCTGGGATCGGGTCCGTAGATCTGAACCCGCTTCTCAAGCCGATGGTGTCAACGACGGTGGAAGCAGGCTATCGCAACGAGGGATTGTCGTTCGGTGATTGGACGGCTTCCTGCGGAGCCGCAGCGTTCCTCATCGCCATCCGGGACGAGATCGTCCCATTCAACAACGGCGCTTGGTTTCTGTCGGCGGGCAGCTCGCGGCGGTGGGGTACGGAATTCTCGGGGCAGCTCCGGAGTTCGGGCGGGATCCGCGCCGAGGTCGCATGGTCTCTCCTCGAAGGAAGGTACCGGACATTTGCGTCGTCCGTAGGGACATTCGACGGCAAGGTCGTCCCGGGGATACCATCATCGACTCTGTTCGCCCGGGTGCGCTACGAATCACCGCTCGGTCTTGGCGTGGAAGGGAGTGCGCGCCGGGTCGGGCCGATGACTGTGGACGATGCGAACACCTTGCGCATTCCCGCTTCGACAACCATCGATGCCGCCGCGACATGGGGATTCATGCTGGCCGGCGTCCACGTCGATGCTCATCTGGCGGTACGTAATCTGCTCGATACACGGTTTGTCGCAGGTGCATACGTCAATCCCAGTGTGCGCCCCACCCTTCCTTCCTTCAGTTCCCTTGCCGCGCCGGCCTACATCGAGCCGGGCCTTCCCCGCCACTTCATCGCCGGAGCGTCCTTCCGCATCCCCGGCTGAGGGGCTTGCAGGAGCAGCAAACCCGGAGGATTCTCGCGAACACTCAGGCCGTTACTGCCAACGGTTTTCGAGTTCGGTCAATGCCTGCGCCGCTTGTTGGTCTCCCGGCGCTGCCGCAAGCCATCGCCTCGCATATTCGCGAGCCGGGCCGTAGCGGCGCTTGTCGGTCATGAGGCCGGTGAGCGCCCTCAAGGCCTCGGGCTGTTCGGGAATCTCGTCCAAGACCCCCCGCCACGCGTCGATGGCATCCTCGCGCATATCCACCGATGCGAATGCGAGCGCCTGGCGCCGATGCAACGCAGCACGATCATTCGCGCTCTTTGTGGCCCCCATGGCGCTTTCAGCGGCAAGGACCTCTTGCATGGTCTGAACGAGCGGATTCACAGATTGAACATCCTCCGCTCGTCGCAGGAATTCCGCGGCTCGGGCCGGAGAGCCGTCCTGGAATCGGAAGATCGCCCCGAAGATCAGCGCCGGAAAGAAGTTCGGGTGCCATGCCAGAGCGCTGTCCAGCATGCGGAAAGATTGTTCGCGATATCCGAGTTCCCAATAGTTGATGGCGACGATGTGGTACTTGGCCGCCCGTTCGTCACCCGGGGGCAACGCGTGCGCCGCACGCAATCGGGAGATGATCTCCTGATGATACCATGCCTGCTGCAACAACGACCCCGCCTGCGGGACCGACCGGAACCGCTCGAACAAGATCATGGCATCGTCGAGCCGTCCCGTAAGCGCCTTCGCCACGGCTTGCTGGTAGACGATGGACGTGTAGCGCTTCATGTTCCTTTCCGCGGAAACCAACAGCGATTCAGCGGCGACAGGGTCTCCCCGGCGAAGGAGCCGCAACGCCGCGCGTACCGCAAGCACATTGTCTTCCGAGGAGACTGAGGGGTCAACGCCCGCCGGGCCGGGCCCCTTCGGCTCCACGCGAAGGATCTCCACGGTCCCGATCCGGTGGACCGGCACGAACGAAAAGCGGGACGAGTATTCGATCTGGGTCTCGTTCTCCCGCAATCCTGTCTGCCCGACAACTGAGACGAGATACCGCACGTGGTAGTCGCGCAGCGTACGGTCGAAGTTGTCGGGAGTCATCTGCGGATCGACATCGAGCAGCTTCCGGTCGCCGGCCTCGAGCGCGACCTCCTTCCAGCGAGAGAGGATCGTCACGCCAGGTTCGACATGTTCCCGCAGCCACCTGCCTGCATCGGCGAGTGTCTTGCGATAGTACTCCGGCGTGGCTTCCTCCGCCAAGAGTCGTTCCCGGTCATGGGCCAGCCGTCCGTTGTTGACAAAGTAAGAACCCGCCCACACGAGATGAGACCCGAAGGCGAGCACAATACACGGCAGAGCGACCCACTTCAGGGTCCGCATATCCACCCGCGCGCTCCACCGACGTCCGGCTTCCGACGCACCAACCGCGCCGAGATACAGGAGTCCGAGAAGGAGGGGATAGAGAAATCGAATATCGTTGATCGGATAGAGGAGGACGGGCACCGCATACAGTCCAAGAATGGCTGCGACGCGTCGCACCGAAGGAACGCGGCTCCAGCCCCACACGGCACCGGCACCAGACATCAGGAGCGTGACTGCGAGGAAGAACGGGGCCAGAAACGGCATCGCGAGCAGGGCCCACTGCACCGGTCCATGGCCAAGACTGACGAGTCCGTGCGACTGGCGGGCGATGTCGGGCGCGAAGACCAGCGTCGAAAGGCGCCCGGCGTACGAGCGCGCATTCGTGGCGATGCGGGCGAGCAATTCGGCGAACAGGCTCTCCGACTGGGGCGTGTAGAGGTGGGCGACGAGAAGGCGGCTGTTGCGCATTGGAGGTTGCTCCATCCCCGCGACGATCACTTCGTTTCGCAGGAACCAAAGGGCATACAGCAGCAGGCACAGGCCTCCCACCCACGCAGCGGCCCGCCATTGCTTCCGAAGCATCCAGAGGACGACGAACGCGGCAACCACGGTGACGCCGATCTCCCGGAGAAACATCGCAGCGGAGAGCGCCAGGATGATGCCGGCCATGTCTGCGGCCGTGTGGCCCGAGTGGAGGTCTTCCAGGTCTTCGGCGAGCATGACGGCCGCGATGAGAGCGATGGCGAACGGGATCTCCGACAACGCTTGTGTGCCGTAGATCAGGGTGAGTCCATTCACCGCGAGGAGCGCGGCGGTCCAGGCGGCGATCGTCGTCCCCACGGCCCGTGAGAGCCACCGGTAGAAGAGCCAGACCGCGAGCAATGCCACCGGCGCGTTCGTGAGCTTTGCCGCGACCACGCTCCCGGGAGCGATGAATGCCGCAGGTACCAGGAGGACCGGGTAGAACGGCGCATGGACGACGTAGCGGGTCGGGTCGGGCAGCGTGAAGTCGTTGAACCCGTCGAAGCTGGCAAGCGACTGGGCCCAGATAAGGTAGCGGGCACTGTCGGGCGTGTACAGAAGAGCATCGTTGACAGTAGCGACGCTCGCCACGAGGATCAGGAGAAGCAGGAGAAGCAGGAGGCGGTCGGTAGTTCGCACGGGACGGACGATCGGTGTCCGTCAAGGTTCGGCGGATTTTGGGCGTGATTCAAGGGCATGTGGGGACACAAACCGCCAAGGTCGCCAAGGCGAATGGAGGACATTAAGACTCGAAGGACGCCAAGAAGTCCTGAATCATATACGAATCGGTGTCTTTCCTTGGCGTCTTGGCGGTCCAAATCTCTCTCACCAGAAAATCAGCCCTGCGAGCGGCCGTGGTGGTGGGGGTCGGATGCGTGGTGTTTGACGACGCGTGCTTGCGTGAGGAAGATGACCTCCTCGGCGATATTCGTCGACAGGTCCCCCACCCGCTCGAAATTGCGGCTGATGCGAATGATCTGCATCCCCCCGTCGACGGTCCGCGCATCGGACTTGATCAGGCCGATCACTTCCAGCACGGTGTCGCGGTTCAGGGCATCGATTTGGTCGTCGCGCTCGAGGACGCTGTGTGCGAGCTTGGGATCGAGCAGGATGAAACTGTCGAGAGCGTGCCGAAGGACCGTCCGGGTAAGCTCTGCCATGCGGGGGATCTGGAGCAACGGCTCTTTGGCCGGGGTCTTCGCGAGCCATTCGGCCGATTCGGCGATGTTGACCGCATGGTCGCCGATCCGCTCTAGGTCGTTGTTGATCTTCTGGACGGCGAGGATGAGCCGCAGGTCGGTGGCAACGGGTTGTTGCAGGGCGAGAAGGTCAATGACGGCATTGTCGATTTCGATCTCAAGCGAGTTGATGCGAGTATCGGCCTCGATCACCTTGCGCGCAAGGGCCGTGTCCTCGCGCAGCACGGCTTCGATGGATTGCGTGAGGCTTTCCTCCACCACGCTCCCCATCTTGATGACGGTGGTCTTGAGGCTCTCGAGTTCGCGTTCGAATCGTCGTTCCATGGGGATCCCTGTAGGTTCCGTGGATTATCCAAACCGCCCGGTGACATAGTCTTCGGTCTGCTTTTTCGAGGGTGACATGAACATGCGTTTCGTCTCGTCCATCTCGATGAGTTCCCCCAGGTAGAAGAACGCTGTATCGTCACTCACGCGGGCGGCCTGCTGCATGTTGTGAGTGACGATAACGATT
>CAYIHQ010000021.1:8669-13271 GCA_964362905.1 uncultured Ignavibacteriaceae bacterium | reverse complement strand
CAAACCACCTCGTCGTTCCCGCGCTTGTCCCCGCATGTTACAAGCGGGGACGATTCTGGCGGGAATCGCTCCTTTTCAACAGCGCGACCCCCGACAAAAGCAATCGGGGGCGACTTCCCTGATTTTTGGGACCGCCTCTAGTTCTTACTCTTCGCGCCGGTGGATCCGCGTTTCAGGCGATCGATGACCTTGTAGGTCAGGTCGTATTTGACATCGGCGTAGAGGACGATCGTCGCTTCGCTCACCTTGTCGAGCACAAAGGCGCAGCTCTCTTCGCGGGCCACGGTCTCTATGGCTTTCAGGACCTTTTCCTGGATGGGCTGCAGCTTCTTCTCGCGGAGCTTCACC
Organism: uncultured Ignavibacteriaceae bacterium; assembly: GCA_964362905.1. Classification (GTDB taxonomy): domain Bacteria; phylum Bacteroidota; class Ignavibacteria; order UBA10030; family UBA10030; genus 2-02-FULL-55-14. Next base: position 12,923 of record CAYIHQ010000021.1, on the reverse strand, counting down.
GCCTCGCCTTCGCGCGTATCGAACTTCTGGAACTGGAACTCGCGCGCACGCTGCTGCAGATCCTGCAAGGCCTTCTCGCGGGCCGACTTTGTCGCCGGGTCGAGGAGCGCCTGCTTCTTTTGGTAGTCCTCGAGGTCGTCCTGCAACTGCTTCCCCATCTTCTCCAGCTCATCCTGCCACACCTTCACCTGCTCTTCGAGGTCCTTCTGCGCCTGCTGTGCCTCGGGCAATTCACGCAGGATGGTCGCCGAGTTGACGAAGGCCACCTTGGTTTGAGCCGACACGCTCCCGACAAGCGCCAGGAGCAATGCCAGCGTGACGACCGACAGATTTTTCATGAGTGCTGTTCCTTCCGACGAAAAGTGACGTAATGGATGACGATCAGAATGCACGGCCGAACTGGAAATGGAACTGCCACCCCGGACGGCCGCGGCCCGGCAACGCACCGTCGAATCCGAACCCATAGTCGAATCCGATGAGGCCGAGCGGATTGACGAGCAACCGCACGCCGAACCCGGCGGAGCGTCGCAGCTCGTTCGGGTCCATGTACTGAGGCGAGATCGACACATTCCCCGCCTCCGCAAAGAGGAGCGTGTAGATGGGGATGGGATTGAGCGCCAGAGCGAATCGGAGCTCAGTCGTGTGCTTGATCATGCCCGTCCCGCCGTTCCGCGGACCGACGCCACGCTCCGCGTAACCGCGCAACGGCGTCACGGCAAACTGGCCAAGTCCCGTGCCGCCCATGAAGAAGCGGTCCTGGAAGGGAATATAGGAATTCGACTCAAACCCCCAGATCATGCCGATCGTGTTCGCGCTCATCAACGTCACGCGCGAAGACCCGAACAACGGAATATACCAATCGGCATTGAAGACGTGCTTGTGAAATCGCGCAGTGCCCGGAAAGAGGGGACCACCCGAGACCTCCGTCGACAACGAGAACGACGACCCCTCCGACGGAAAGATGGGGCTGTTCGTGCTGTTCCGCGAAAGGACCTGCGCAACGCCGAACTGCGACGATGTGCCAACGAGGAACAATTGATCCGTTTCGCCGGCGAAGGGCTGATAGAAGTTCCGCTGATATCTCACGGTCCAGTCGCCCCGGAACAGATAGTCGGGCCAGCGGAACCGACGGCCGACGCGCACCGACACGCCGCTGTAGCGGACATCGGCATAGTATTTCTGCTGAGTGTCGAAGATGTTAAAGCCGAACAGCGTCGGCGTGTCGAACATCCACGGCTCCTGGAACCCGATTGAGAACGTGCGGTACACCGTGCTCACGCCGAACTGCCAGTCGAACGTCAACACCTGGCCGGCGCCCCCTTTGAGCGGCTCACTGAGCGAGAAATTGTTGAATGCCAGCCCGAGCCCACCGTTGAACCCGAAGGCGCCGCTGTACCCGACCGACATGTTGAACGTGTCGCTCGACCGCTCCTCGACGGCATACTCGAGGTCCACCGTCTTATCGTCTACCGGCCGGACGTCGGGCTTGATCTTCTCGGGATTGAAGTAGTTGAGCTGGGAGAGCTGCCGAACCGAGCGGATGATCAGCTGCCGGCTGAAGTAGTCGCCGGGCTTCGTCAGCAACTCGCGCCGTATCACCTTCTCATAGGTCTTCGTGTTGCCGGACACGAACACCCGGCCGATGCGGAACTGGTTCCGTTCACGCACACGGAGGACAATGTCCAGGCTGTCCGTCCCCACGACCACGTCCTGCGGCTCGACCTGGAACCACAGGTAACCGTTGTCCGAGTAGAGTGAGGTGACGTCAGTTTCAGCCTCATTCCGGTAGAGACTCTCCTGGAACCGCTGCTGGTCGAAGACGTCGCCCATACGGAAGCCAAGGCGCTCCGTCAACAACTCCGACGGATAGACCGTATTCCCTTCCCAGGAGACGTTCCGAACATAGTACTGCGGACCTTCGAACAGGTAGAGGGCGACGGTCATGTACCTCTTCTCGTCGTCGTACGAGATCGAATCCGCCAGGATCTCCGCATCCCGGAAGCCGTTCTTCCGGTAGAATTTGATGATGAGGTCCTTGTCTTCACGATATTTTTTGCGGTCGAATTTATTCGACGCCCAGAAGGCCCACCATTTTCTCTCGCTCGTCTCCTTCATCTCGCCGCGCAGGTCGCCGTCGTCATACCGCTTGTTGCCAAAGAAACGGATCTGGTCCACCTTGACCTGCTGTCCTTCGTCGATCTTAAGAAGCAGGTTCATCCGGTTGCGCACCGTATCTGACGATGGTTCGAGCGAGGGGACGATGGTCGCATTCAGATATCCCTCATTCTCATACTCTGTCCTCAGCGTCCGGACCACCGCCGAAAGATCCTGCGGTGTGACCAACTGCCCTTTCAGGAGACTGATCTTCTTGAGAATATCGTCCTCGCTCAACTCGTCGTTGCCCGTGACGACGATCTTCTCGAGACGGGGATTCTCCCGAACGCGGATGAGCAGGTACACTCCGTCCTGCACGCGGTTTTCAATGAAGATCTGGACATCGTCAAACAGGCGCAGGCGATGCAACCGTTCGATGGCCGTGCGCGTTTGCTCGCCGGGCACGGTGATCTCATCCCCCTCCTTCAATCCCGTGTTGGCGATGATGGCGGCGGGGTCGGCTGAGGTCTCCCCTTCGACCGTGATGCCGAGGATCTTGTAGACCTGGGGACGCGGCTGGGCGATCGCGGTGACCGCGAACAGGGAGAGAAGAAGAAGGGTCTTACAGCTTCGCGACACTGTTGAGAACTCGCTGGAGAGGATGGACGTTGGGAGAAGGTTGCTGCACTTGTTCGCTCACCATGCCGAATCGGCGTTCCCGCTTCTGATACTCGGCGATGGCCGCATACAGGTGCTTGCGGCGGAATGTTGGCCAAAACTCGTCGGCGAACACCATTTCACTGTACGCCAACTCCCACAGGAGGAAATTGCTGATCCGTCGCTCGGCGCTGGTGCGGATCAGAAGGTCCGGGTCCGGAAGGTCGCGCGTCGAGAGATACTGCCCGACGATCTGCTCGCTGACGCTCTCAGGAGTTAGCACGCCTGCTTTGATGTCGTGCGCCATGCGACGCATAGCCCCCGCAATATCCCACCGGCCGCTGTACGAAAGGGCGAGCACAAGCGTCAGTCCGGTGTTGTTTCTCATCATGTCGATCGCGGCGGATAGCTCATCGCGCACATCCTGGGGTAACGCGGTGATGTCCCCGATGGCGCGAAGCCGGACCTCGTTCTGGTGGAGGCGATCCCGCTCGTCGCGCAATGCCCGAAGGAGAAGCCGCATCAACAACGAGACCTCATCCTGCGGACGCTTCCAATTCTCGGTCGAAAAGGCGTACAGCGTCAGAAACTGCACGCCCAGCTGGCCGCAGGCCTCTACGATGTCACGGACGGAATTCACCCCTTCGTTGTGCCCTGCTATTCGCGGCAGGCCGCGACGCTTTGCCCACCTGCCATTGCCATCCATGATGACGGCCACATGACCCGGAATGCCCCCGGCCGCCTCCTGGAGGCGTTCTTGGTGCTTGCGATCCTGTCCTGTGGCGAGCGGCAACGGCACGAACGTGCGATCCTTGCGTGAAATTCTCGTGGAAGAATAATAAAAGTAGCGCAAAATGGAACGAAAGTCAAAGAACCACAACGAGTTAGAGCCGCTGCCACAATAAAACTCCCATTCGTGCGTCTTTGTTGACAGCCCCTTCAAATCGTGGTATATTGATTCGGAATCTTGTGCCCTGCATGGTGTTTTCTACCGTGAGAGACGGGTCTGGCGGCGGCAAGGTTCCATTTTCTCTATTAAAGAGACGACTATGGAAGGCAATTTCTCAAACCGAGTTCAAGATGTCATCCGCCTCAGCCGCGAAGAAGCACTCCGGCTGGGGCACGACTATATCGGCACGGAGCATCTGCTCCTCGGGATCATCCGCGAGGGCGAAGGCATTGCCGTGAAGATCCTCCGAAATCTCGGCGTCGACCTCTACAAGCTGAAGAAAGCGATCGAGGACACTGTCCGCACATCCGGAGGAACCCTCACCATCGGCAATATTCCGCTGACGAAGCAGGCGGAAAAGGTCCTCAAGATCACCTACCTCGAGGCCAAGCTCTACAAGTCCGATGTGATCGGCACGGAGCATCTGTTGCTTTCGCTTCTCCGCGACGACGACAACATTGCGGCGCAGATCCTGCACCAGTTCAACGTCCACTATGATGTGGTCCGGAATGAGCTGGACAACATCATTTCCGGCAAGCCTTCCACACCCCCCA
>CAYIHQ010000021.1:3295-8659 GCA_964362905.1 uncultured Ignavibacteriaceae bacterium | reverse complement strand
CCGCGGCGCAAGGCGAAAAGCCGCAGCATGGCCAGGAGAAGCAGAAACCGGACCGCTCAAAAACGCCAGTTCTGGACAACTTCGGGCGCGACTTGACCAAGCTGGCCATCGAGGACAAATTGGACCCGATTGTCGGCCGGGAAAAGGAGATCGAACGCGTTGCCCAAGTGCTCGCACGTCGGAAGAAGAACAATCCCGTCCTTATCGGCGAACCGGGCGTCGGCAAATCGGCGATCGCCGAGGGACTGGCCCTCCGTATCGTCCAAAAGAAGGTCTCGAGGGTCCTCCACGATAAACGAGTGGTCACCCTCGACCTCGCAGCCCTCGTGGCCGGAACGAAATACCGCGGACAGTTCGAGGAACGGATGAAGGCTGTGATGAATGAGCTGGAAAAGGCCAAAGACGTCATCCTTTTTATAGATGAATTGCACACCATCGTGGGTGCCGGCGGAGCCAGCGGCTCCCTGGACGCTTCGAACATGTTCAAGCCCGCACTCGCCCGGGGCGACCTGCAGTGCATCGGTGCGACGACCCTCGACGAGTACCGCCAGTTTATCGAAAAGGACGGCGCCCTCGACCGGCGTTTCCAAAAGATCATGGTGAACCCGACGACCGTCGACGAGACGATCCAGATCCTGCTGAACATCAAATCGAAGTACGAGGAGCATCACGGTGTCCGCTATTCTGAGGAAGCCATTGACGCAGCCGTCCGGCTCAGCGACCGGTACATCACCGACCGGTTCCTCCCCGACAAGGCCATCGACGTGATGGACGAAGCCGGTTCGCGCGTGCACCTGGCGAACATCAAGGTCCCGAAAGAGGTCCTCTCCCTCGAGGAAGAGGTGGAGAAGATCCGTCAGTCGAAGAATCAGGTGGTCAAGAATCAGAACTTTGAGGAGGCCGCGCGGCTCCGCGACCTGGAGAAGAAGCTCCTCAGCGACCTCGAGATCGCGAAGCGGGAATGGGAATTGAAGTCGCACGACACCGTCTACGACGTCTCCGACGATGATTGCGCGGCGGTGGTCTCCATGATGACAAGCATCCCCGTGCAAAAAGTGGCCCAGAGCGAGTCGGTGAAGCTGCTGAAGATGGAGGAGGCCCTCAAGGCCCAAGTGGTCGGACAGGATGAAGCGATCGAGAAATTGACGAAAGCCATCCGACGAGCCCGCGCCGGCTTGAAGGACCCGAAGCGTCCGATCGGCTCCTTCATCTTCCTCGGACCGACGGGCGTCGGCAAGACCGAACTGGCGAAAGCGCTGGCCCGCTATCTGTTTGTCTCCGAAGAGGCGCTCATCCGCATCGATATGAGCGAGTACATGGAGAAGTTCTCCGTCTCCCGCCTCATCGGCGCGCCTCCGGGCTACGTCGGCTACGAAGAAGGCGGCCAATTGACGGAGAAAGTACGGCGAAAACCGTATGCTGTCGTACTGCTGGACGAGATCGAGAAAGCCCACCCCGACGTCTTCAACATCCTGCTGCAGGTGTTGGACGACGGCATCCTGACGGACAGCCTCGGCCGACGTGTGGACTTCAAGAACGCGATCCTCATTATGACATCGAACATCGGGTCGCGAGACATCAAGGTCGGCGGAGGGATCGGTTTTTCGCAGGGGTCCGAAAAGGACAAGTATCAGGCGATGAAGGGGAACATCGAGGACGCTCTCAAGCGCGTCTTCAATCCCGAGTTCCTAAACCGCGTCGACGATGCCATCATCTTCCACGCGCTCGAACGCCAACACCTGCACCTCATCATCGACATCGCGGCCCGTGAGCTGTTCGGCCGCATGACATCGATGGGCATTTCGATCGAGATGACGAAGGGGGCCAAGGAGTTCCTTGCCGACAAGGGATTCGACCCGGCCTTCGGGGCACGGCCGCTGCGGCGCGCTGTGCAGAAGTACGTTGAAGACCCCATCGCCGAAGAAATTCTCAAGGGAGTCTTCCAGAACGGCAGTAAGGTGAAGGTGAAGTTGAACCGCAAAAAGGACGTTCTTGAGTTCGTCGATTTGTCGAAGGACAAAGGCGACGAGATCAAGGAAGAAGGCGAACAGGTCGCCGATAGCAACTGAGGTCCAAAGTCACTCACGAAGAACCCCCGGGAAGATCGGGGGTTTTTTTGTTGGAACGAGCCAATTCGAAATTGGCAATCCGAAATTCGCGATCCGCCGTGCCCTCCAGCATCATCATCTTCCACAAACCCTACGGCGTGCTGTCGCAATTCAGCCGCTCAGGAGACAACCGCGTGCTCGCGGACTTTGGACCGTTTCCCGACGACGTCTATCCCGTGGGGCGGCTCGATGCCGACAGCGAGGGCCTTCTGTTGCTGACCGACGACCCCCACCTCCTCCATCGACTCACGGACCCCAAGTTCGGTCACGAACGGACCTACCTCGCCCAGGTGGAACGCGTGCCGTCGCCGAGCGCGCTCAAGGAACTGGCAGCAGGCGTCCGGATCGGGGAGTACGTCACACGTCCCGCGGTTGTGCGACTCCATTCCGATGAGCCGATACTGACCGAGCGCCCGGTGCCGATCCGGTTCCGGAAGAACGTGCCGACGAGTTGGCTGGAACTGAGGTTGACGGAAGGAAAGAATCGCCAGGTGCGGCGTATGACGGCCGCGGTCGGTCATCCCACGCTGCGGTTGGTGCGGACCGGGATCCTGTTCCTGACGATCGAAGGATTGGCACCCGGCGAGTGGAGGGAACTGACGGAGAACGAAGAACGCCGGCTGAGGGAGATCGTAGGACCGCCCCCGGCCGGCGCTCGTCGCCCGCACGCTCAGAGGTTCTTCAACAGGTAGTCGGTGATCATGTCGAACAAGTGCACCCGGGTCTGCATGCCGCCGATCCCGTGGTTCTTGTTCACATAGAACATCGTCTCGAACTTCCTGTCCGCCTTCTGCAGGGCATCGACGAACTGGACGGTATTCTGCCAGTGCACGTTGTCGTCCGTCGTGCCGTGGACGACGAGGAGATTCCCTTTCAGCAAACCGGCATGCGTCATGGGGGCGCTCTCTGCGTAACCTTCCGGGTTGTCCTGTGGCGTTCCCATAAATCGGTCGGTGTAGATCGTGTCGTAGAACTTCCAGTGCGGCACCGGCGCGACCGCCACAGCGGTCTTGAACGTGTCAGCTCCCTTCAAAATCGTCAAGGCGGACATGTAGCCGCCATACGACCATCCCCAGATGCCGATCCGGGTCTTGTCGACATACGCCAGCGACCCGAGATACTGCGCCGCTTCCACCTGGTCGTTCACTTCCCACTTCCCCAGGTTGCGGTACGTGATCGTCTTGAAGTCCCGGCCCCGAGCCCCCGTTCCCCGTCCATCCACGCTGACCACGAAGTAGCCCTTCTGGGCCATCATCTGGTGCCACAGGTAGTTCGTGCCCCCCCAGGAGTTGCGGACGGTCTGCGATCCTGGCCCTCCGTACACGCTCAACAGCACCGGGTATTTCTTCGCCGGGTCGAACCCGACCGGCTTGATCATCCACCCGTTCAAACTCACGCCGTCCGTGGTTGTGAACGTAAAGAAGCCCGCCTCTCCCATTGTGTAGTCTTTGAGGACCGGAAGTCCACCCTCGTCCAACATCCGCAGCAGCTTGCCATCCGCCGCCAGCAGCGCAGTCTTTGAGGGCTCCGTCAGGGTCGAATAGGAATCAATGGCGAACTCGAACGTCGGCGACAGGGACGCCGTGTGATTCGCGCCGTCCATAGTTATCTGCCGGAGTCCCTTGCCATCAAGGCCGACCACGTGCAGATGCGACTCGATCGGCGTCTTCATCGCCGCCGAAAAATACACACGCTCCCGTTTCTCATCCACACCCGCCACGCGGCCCACATCCCAGGGCCCTTTCGTCAGTTGGCGCTGCACCCGAAGCTGGCGGTCGAGGAGGTAGAGATGTGTGTATCCGTCCCGCTCCGATTCCGTGATCCACCGCCCTTTGCCAGCGGGAATGAGGGAGTACGACTCCTCGATCCAAGCCTTCGTCTCCTCCGTAGAAAGCACGATGGACGCTCCCGTCGTGGGATCGGCTCCCAGGAACTCCAATTTGTTCTGCTTCCGGTTGAGGCGTGCCACGAGCAATTGTTTGCTATCGGGCTGCCATGTCATCCGTGGAACATAGATATCGTCGTTCGCTCCCAAATCAACCCACACCCGATTGCCGCTGGCGAGGTCGATGATGCCGACCTGCACGATCGCGTTGGGATCCCCTGCCTTCGGGTATTTCATCACGACATCGTCGCTCCGCAGGGACGCGTGGTCGACCATGCGGAAGGAGGGCACTCGAGTCTGATCCAGACGCCAGAACGCCACCCGCATCCCGTCGGGCGAGAATTGGAACCCGTCCGAGATCCCGAACTCCTCCTCGTATACCCAGTCAAACTTTCCGTTGATGACGTTCTCCGTTCCGTCCGTCGTTATGCGCTGCTCTCGTCCGGAAGCGAGGTCGACGAGGTAGATGTCATTCCCGCGGACGAACGCGACCGCACTGCCGTCGGGAGAGAACTTCTGGTTCCATTGTTCCACGCCGGCAGATGTTAGCCGGCTGAAGGTCTTGGCGAGAATGTCGTAGACGTAGAGATCGCCGGCTGGCTGGAGCCGCGAGAGATATTGTTTCTCGGGCGCCGGACCTGCGACGAGGACCTTGGATTCATCGGACGAAAGCGCGTACGCACCCAACCGAATCGGCTGGGCGTCGGATCCCGTCGTCAGCTTGCTGCCGTCGAGAAAGAGACTGCGGCCGCCGCTCGCTGCGTCGACGATCATGAGATTCGTCGTGCGGGTCGCGGTATCGAGGTCGGTCGTGACGAACCGTTTTCCGTCCTTCAACCAGCGTGCTCCGCCGAAGCCTCTCGAGGAGAATTTGCCCGGCGCGTAGAGCTCCTGGACCGTGAACGACTTCGTGCCGGTCTGACCGAGGGCCGGGAGGAAGAGAAGAGCGAGCGCGAGGGAAGTGCGGAGTAGACGCATCATGTGAAGATTCCCTTCATTTGGCGGATGGAAAAGGATATGCGGGGAATATGGCGAAAAACGACATGCGGCTCAAGGGCCGGATGGGTTCGGCACCAGACCGAATAGAAAAACCCCGGCGCAGAATTCGCACGCCGGGGCCAGGGAGGTTGATGCAGACCCGCCCGCTTCTCCTCTCACGAACGGGTCCAAGAGGTAGATCCACGCCGGGAGGACTGTGGTTCCCGTGAGGGGCAGTGGGCTCAGCGAATCTCGTGGCGGTTCAGGGAAAATTTCTTGTTCTTTCTGTAGTATGTTAGACCTATCCATCGACCCTTCCTTTCCACCGGAGAGCAGCAATGCCTGATACGATCACCCTCATCGACAATCGCACCGGAAAGAAGTATGATATCC
>CAYIHQ010000021.1:0-3285 GCA_964362905.1 uncultured Ignavibacteriaceae bacterium | reverse complement strand
ATGATATCCCCGTGGAGCACGGCACGATCCGCGCGACGGACCTGCGACAGATGAAGGTCAACGACGATGACTTTGGGATCATGTCGTACGACCCGGCCTTCATGAACACCGCCTCTGTGAAGAGCGCGATCACCTTCATCGACGGAGACAAGGGGATCCTCCGGCATCGCGGATATCCGATCGAGGAGCTTGCGGAACACTCCACGTCATTCATGGAAGTGGCCTACCTGATCATTCATGGAGACCTGCCGACCGAAGAACAGCGGGCCCAGTGGCGGAACAACATCCGGCATCACACCTTCGTCCACGAGAATATCAAGGACGTGATGCGTGGCTTCCGCTACGACGCACATCCCATGGGCATGTTTATCAGCACGATCGCGGCGCTCTCCACGTTCTACCCGGAAGCGGCGAACATCTCGGACCCGGCCAACCGGATGAAGCAGATGTACCGCCTCATCGCGAAGGTCCCCACGATTGCGGCTTTCGCGTACCGGCATTCGAAGGGCATGCCCTACATCTATCCGTCCAACGAGTTCACCTATGCCGGCAACTTCTTGAACATGATGTTCAAGGTGGGCGATGCGCCCTACCAGATCCACCCGGCTCTGGAGCGTGCGCTGACGGTCCTCTTCATTCTCCACGTGGATCACGAACAGAACTGCAGCGCCAATGCCATGCGGGGTGTCGGGTCGTCGCATGTGGACCCGTATTCCGCGACCGCCGCTGCTGCGGCCGCACTGTGGGGTCCCCTGCACGGCGGCGCCAACGAGGCCGTCTTGCGGATGCTTGACGAGATCGGTACCATCAATGGGGTCCCGGCCTTTATCAAGGAAGTGAAGGAAGGCAAGGGTCGCCTCATGGGCTTCGGCCACCGCATCTACAAAAACTACGACCCCCGCGCAAAAGTCATCAAGCGTCTGGCCGATGAGGTGTTCGCCGTGACCGGCCGCAACCCGAAACTGGACATCGCTCTTGAACTGGAGCGGATCGCGCTGCAGGACGATTACTTCATCAAGCGAAAACTGTACCCGAACGTAGACTTCTATTCCGGGCTGATCTATCAGGCGATGGGATTCCCGAAAGACATCTTCCCTGTTCTGTTCGCGATCCCGCGCACAGCGGGCTGGCTGGCGCAGTGGAATGAGCACATCCAGGATCCCGAACAGAAGATCGCGCGCCCGCGGCAAATCTATACAGGCCACGAACTCCGGAAGTGGGTACAGATCGAGCATCGGAAGGGCTGAGCAAGAAGAAAAGACGGACACAGAGAACCACCACGAAGTGGCCGCTTCGCGGCAGAGAATGGAAAGAAGTCCACAGAGGGTACCAGGAATCGGATTTCAACTTCCTCTGTGGTCCTCATCTTTTCCTCTGTGGAACCCTGCCTGCCGGCAGGCAGATCTGTGTAAAGCTTCTTTCGTGTGGAGGCTGAAATGAAAGTCTACCTGCACAGCGGTGTAACGATCAACTACGTCGAACGGGGCACGCCGGCCGGCCTCCCCGTCATGTTCATCCATGGTTTTCCGTTCAGCCACCGGATGTGGGAACCGCAGATGCGGGCGCTCCCCCACGGCATTCGGGCGATCAGCTACGACCTGCGCGGCCACGGCGAGAGCCAGGTCGCGGACGGACAGTACACGATCGAATTCCTGATCGACGACCTCATGGCGTTGCTCGACCACCTGGTCGTGGACAAGGCCGTCTTGTGCGGATTGTCCCTGGGCGGATATGTCGCTCTGCGGGCGGTGGAGAGGTATCCCGACCGCGTGCGCGCGCTCGTTCTCGCCGACACGAAGAGCGAACCCGACTCGAATGAGGCGAAGGTCAAGCGTTCATCGACGATGCTCGCCGTCAAACGGGACGGGGTGCCGGCATTCGCGGAGAATTTCGTGAAGGCCGTCTTTGCCCCCCAGAACCTGACAGGCCAGCCGCAGGTGGTGGAGTTCATTAAGACCCTGATCCGCACCAACACACAGCTCGGGATCGCCGGAACTCTGTTGGCCTTGGCGGCCCGGACCGACACCACGCCCGCCCTCGCCGGCATCAAGGTTCCGACACTCATCCTGGTCGGCGAACATGACGCGCTCACGCCTCCTGCCGCATCGGAAGCCATGCACCGTCTCATCCCAGCATCGCAGTACATTGTCATTCCGGGCGCGGGCCATCTGGCGAACCTGGAGAACGAGACGGCGTTCAACCAGGCGCTCGTCGCCTTCCTGAAGAACGTGTGACCTCATCGCCGGTCTGGGAACATCACGCGGACGCAATCACGTCCTGCCGCAGCTGCCCGCGGCTGGTGACCTGGCGAGAAGAAACCGCCCGTGTCAAAGTGGCCCGGTTTCAGCGGCAAGAGTACTGGGGACGTCCTGTTCCCGGGTTCGGCGACGAAAATGCTCGTCTGCTGATCGTCGGCCTCGCCCCTGCCGCCCACGGCGGCAACCGCACTGGTCGAATGTTCACCGGCGACTCGAGCGGTAATTGGCTCTACCGCGCGCTCTTTGAGTACGGCTTCGCAAACCAGCCGACCTCCACCCATCGGGACGATGGACTCGTCCTTACTGACTGCTTCGTTACGGCGACTTGTCGTTGTGCCCCCCCCGGCAATAAACCGTTCCCGGCGGAGATCGTCACCTGCCGACCGTTCCTACGCTGGGAATTCCAGCATCTCAAAAACCTGCGGGTTGTCCTCGGCCTGGGCAGGATCGGTTTTGCCGCCGCGCTCGGAGTGATCTCAACGCTTGGCCATGAGGTGCCCGTTCCTCGCCCCCAATTCTCGCACGGGGCCTTCGTCGAACTTCCCTCCGGACTGACCATCGTCGGGTCGTACCATCCGAGCCAGCAGAACACGTTCACCGGCAAGCTGACCCGGCGCATGTTCCACCAGATCTTTGCGATGATCCGAACGCACATCGACCCCTCATGACCCGTCGTCATCAGATCATCCTCGTCCTTCTGTTGATGAGCTTTGCCGCCGCCGGCTTGCTTCGGCTCAACGACCTCTCTCTGTACACGGACAGCACACGGTACGTCATCTGGGCGGAAAGCCTCGGCCGCGGCCTCGGGTGGGTCGACGAAACGCAACCGGAGCCGGAGGCCTACGTCGTCAATGCCCCCTTCTACCCCGTCCTCCTGCTCCCGTCGCAGTGGACCGCGAGCACATCGCTCGCTGCGGCGAAGGTCCTGACGCTCGCATTCGGACTTGGAGCCCTAGCCCTCCTGTTCTTCTGGATGCGCCGCCTGTTCACTCCGGCGACGGCGCTGGCCCTCACAGGACTTGTGGCT
>CAYIHQ010000020.1:0-13283 GCA_964362905.1 uncultured Ignavibacteriaceae bacterium | reverse complement strand
TGGAAGCGAAGATTCGCGAGGCCCTGTTCCTCTTCCGCGATCCGCTTGCGGAGCTCGTCGTCGGACAACTGCCGGAGTTCATGTGGCTTCATGGACAGATCCTTCCTTAACCTTCGAGGTCCGCGCGAGAAACGAACCGCGTCTTGATGGGCAGCTTGTGGGCCGCCAGTTTCATCGCCTGGGCCGCCGTGGCGCGAGTGACGCCGCCGAGCTCAAAGAGCACGCGTCCGGGCTTCACGACGGCAACCCAAAACTCCGGAACGCCCTTCCCGGAACCCATTCGGGTCTCCGCGGGCTTTTTCGTGACTGACTTGTCCGGGAAGATCCGGATCCACACTTTGCCTTCACGCTTCATCATGCGTGTCAGTGCGACGCGGGAGGCTTCGATCTGACGCTGGGTGATCCATCCCGGTTCCATCGCCTTCAGGCCGAAATCACCGAACGAGATCGACGCGCCGCGCGTTGCTTTGCCACGCATGCGGCCACGCTGGGATTTCCGGAACTTGACCCGCTTGGGCATCAACATGGCTGATTCGACTCCTTATCCGCGCTGCTGTGGCTGCTGTTGCTGCATCCCGGTGAGGATCTCTCCTTTGCAGATCCACACCTTGACGCCGATCGTGCCGTAGATCGTGAAGGCGGTCGAGGTCGCGTAGTCGATGTCGGCTCGCAGGGTCTGCAACGGAATGCGTCCATCCTTGTACTGCTCCGTGCGGGCGATCTCGGAACCGCCGATACGTCCGGCACACATTATCTTGATGCCCTCCGCCCCCATCCGCATTGCGGCGGTGAGCGACTGCTTCATCGCGCGGCGGAACGAAATGCGGCCTTCCAGCTGCCCGGCAATGGCGTCGGCCACAAGGGCCGCTTCCAACTCCGGACGCTTGATCTCGTGAATGAGGATCTTGACCTCCTTCGAGGTCACCTTCTTCAGCTCTTCCTCCAACTGCGCGATCTCCTTCCCACTCTTCCCGATGACGATGCCGGGACGCGAGGTGTGGATCGTGATGACGGCGCGCTTCGGTGTGCGGTCGATCTGGATGCGGGCGATCCCCGCCTTCTTCAAACGATTCTTGATATAGTTGCGGACGACGATGTCTTCCTGCAGCTTGCTCGCCACGTTCTTCTCGTCGTACCAATTGGCGTCCCAGCCTTTGACGACGCCAAGACGAAAGCCGATAGGATTGGTCTTCTGGCCCACAGAGTTCTCCGATTACGATTTCGACGCGGCGGTCGGCAGCGCGACTTCCGTCTTGGCCGTCGGACGCGATTTCGCCGCCCGCACGGACACGGCGCCTTGCCGTTGACTGACGACAATCGTGATATGATTCGACCGCTTCCGGATGCGGAACGCGCGACCCATCGGGGCCGGCGAGATCCGCTTCACGACGGGACCGCCGTCCACGAACGCTTCCTTCACGAACAACGTCCCGGTGTCAACCCGCCCCCCTTCGTCCTTGTTCTGGATGTTGGCGATGGCGGAGCGCAGGACCATCTCAGCCGCCTTCGCCGCATGCTTCGGAACGAAGTGCAGGATGGTCAAGGCCTCTTCCACGGCCTTGCCGCGGATGAGGTCGATCACCAGACGCATCTTGCGCGGCGAGGTACCGATGTATCGATGGATGGCGCGTGCTTCCATGATGAACCCTGTCAATGCGGAATGGTCAGGCGGTCGTCGTTTTTTCGCTCTTGTAGCCCGGATGCGCGCGGAAGATGCGCGTCGGGGCGAACTCACCGAGCTTGTGTCCCACCATCGCCTCGTGCACATACACCGGGATGAACTTGTTCCCGTTGTGCACGGCGAAGGTATGACCAACGAACTCGGGAATGATGGTGCAATCCCGCGCCCAGGTCTTCAGGACCTTCTTCTGGTTGGTCTTGTTCAGGGCCTCGACCTTCAGCGAAAGCTTCTGGTCGACGTAGGGGCCTTTCTTGATCGAGCGGCTCATAGTCGGTTACTTCCGGCGCTTGACGATGTACTTGTTGGACTGATTCTTCTTCCTCCGCGTCTTCAAACCCTTGGCATACTTGCCCCAGGGGGATTCCGGATGCTGGCCGCCGCCGCCGGACTTGGAACGGCCCTCGCCGCCGCCCATCGGATGGTCGACCGGGTTCATCGCCATACCGCGGGTCTGCGGACGAATGCCGAGCCAGCGTGACCGGCCGGCCTTGCCTACGCTGATATTCTCATGGTCGGCATTGCCGACGTTCCCGATGGTTGCATAGCACTCCACCGGGATCTTGCGGATCTCGCCCGATGGGAGCTTCAGCGATGCGAGCGCACCCTCTTTCGCCATCAACTGCAGGGCGTTCCCCGCGCTTCGGCCGATCTGGCCGCCCTTGCCGGGACGCAATTCCACGTTGTGCACGAACGAGCCGACGGGGACGCTCTTCAAAGGCATCGCGTTGCCCGTCGTGATCTCGACATTCTCCCCCGCCTCCACTTTCGTTCCCACTTTGATCCCGTCGGGGGCGAGCATGTAGCGCTTTTCGCCGTCGGGATACTGGACGAGTGCGATGCGGCACGACCGGTTCGGGTCGTACTCGATCGTAGCAATGGTGCCGGCGATCCCGCGCTTGTCGCGTTTGAAGTCGATAATGCGGTACTGCCGCTTGTGACCGCCACCGCGATGGCGCGAAGTGATGCGGCCCGTGTTGTTGCGGCCGCCCGATTTGGTCAACGGCGACAGGAGCGACTTCTCCGGCGTCGTCTTCGTGATCTCCTCAAACGTCGACACAGAGTAGAATCGCGTCGCCGGAGTCCGAGGTTTTAGTTTCCGAATGGCCATGGGAATGCGCCTCGTTTACTCGTTGGTGAAGAGATCGATCTTGTCGCCCTCTTTGAGGGTGACGATGGCTTTCTTCCAGGCCTTCGTGCGTCCATCAAATCGGCCGCGCTTGGTCAGCTGCTGCTTCGACTTGGAGCGGACCCACATCGTTCGGACCGAGGTCACTTTGACCTTGAACCGCTTGGCGATCTCCTTGCCGATCTCGATCTTGTTCACACCGCCCAGGACCTCGAATGCGTACTGCCGCTTCTCCTGGAGAGCGGTCACCTTTTCGGTGAGGATCGGCCGGATAATGAGCTGTGGCATGAGAGGACCTTAGTTCTTCAGCGACTGCTGGAGCACGTCGACCGCGCTCTGCTGGATCAGCAGCACCTGGTTATTCACGATGTCGTACGTCGACGCCTTATCGGCAGCGTTGATCTCGAGACGGGCGATGTTGCGACCGGACTTGTAGAGGACACCGTCCGTCGCTTTCGTCAGCAGCAGTGTCTTCTTGCTCTGCAGCGACAATGCCTTGAGGATCTGCGAAACCTGCTTTGTCTTTGGGGCGTCGACCGAGAAATCCTCGATCACGACAATGGCTCCGTCCTTGGCCTTGTAGCTCAACGCGGACCTCCGGGCGAGCTTCTTCATCTTTGCCGTCAGCTTCACGACATAGTCGTGGGGCTTGGGGCCAAAGATGGAACCACCGCCCACCCACAACGGCGACCGGGTGGTGCCGGCGCGCGCCTGGCCGGTCTTCTTCTGCTTGAACGGCTTTCTGCCGCCGCCCCGGACCTCACCGCGCGATTTCACCTTATGGGTGCCCTGGCGCTGGTTGGCCATCGTGCTCCGCACCATCATATAGATAGCGTGGTCGTTCGGCTCGATCTCGAACACTGTCGGGTCGAGCGTCACTTTCTGCCCGGTGGTGGTACCGTCCGTTTTGTAGACTTCGAGTTGCATCGCATCGACCTCGCTGGCCTCAGTTGGACTTCACAATTTCCACGTAGCCGTTGATGGCGCCGGGGATCGAGCCCTTGACGATGAGGATATTCGATTCGGGAATGACTTGCAGGATCTGAAGGTTCTTAACCGTGACGTTATCATATCCCATCCGACCCGCCATGCGCATGCCCTTGAAGACGCGCGACGGATAGGACGACGATCCGATGGATCCGGGGGCACGCACGCGGTCCGACTGACCGTGTGTCGTCATGCCCACGCCGCCGAAATGGTGGCGCTTCACGACACCCTGGAATCCCCGACCCTTGGACTTGGCCCGCACGTCGACCACATCGCCCGTCGTGAAGATGTCGACACGCACTTCGGCGCCGACTTCGAGGGGGAGACCGGTGACGCCGCGGATCTCGCGGAGCAGCCGAAGGGCCTTTGTCTTGGCCCGCTCAAACTGTCCCTTCATCGGCTTCGACACGAGCCGCTCAGGCTTTTCATCGTAGCCCAGCTGCACGGCATCGTAGCCGTCCTTGTCCTTGGTCTTGACCTGAATGACATAGCATGGGCCCGCTTCAATGATCGTGCAGGGGACCGCTTCCCCGCTCTCACTGAAGAGGCTCGTCATGCCCAATTTTTTGCCGAGAATACCGCTCACAAATACACTCCTTTCACTGCCCGCCGGACCTTGCCGCCGTCGGGACACGAATCGTCACTGGGTGCCCGATCCCTCTGTTACACCTTGATCTCAACATCCACGCCCGCCGGCAGCTCCAACTTCATCAGGGAGTCGACCGTCTTGCTGGTGGAGTTGAGGATATCGATCAGGCGCTTGTGCGACCGGGTCTCAAACTGCTCCCGCGACTTCTTGTCGACGTGCGGAGACCGGTTGACCGTGTAGACGCTCCGCTTCGTGGGAAGCGGGATCGGTCCGGAGACGATGGCCCCGGTCGACCGGACGGTCTTGATGATCTTCTCGGCCGACTTGTCGATCAGGTTATGATCGAAGGACTTCAGTTTGATTCGAATCTTCTGGCCTGCCACTGGTGACCTCGTGTGCGTTCGCGCCCTGCCGCCCCGGACATCCGGAGCGGCAGGAAAGGCTACAATGGTTACTGGAAGATCTTGGTGACGACACCTGCTCCGACGGTCCGTCCGCCTTCGCGGATGGCAAATCGGAGTCCTTCTTCCATAGCGATCGGCGAGATCAACTCGACATTCACCGCGTCGAGGTTGTCGCCTGGCATCACCATTTCCACGCCCGACGGCAGAGTCATCACGCCCGTCACGTCCGTCGTGCGGAAGTAGAACTGCGGACGGTAACCCGTCAGGAACGGCGTGTGACGGCCGCCTTCTTCTTTCTTCAGCACGTAGATCTGCGCCGTGTACTTCGTGTGCGGCGTGATCGAGCCGGGCTTTGCAATGACCTGACCGCGTTCCAACTCGGTCTTCTCAACGCCGCGGAGCAGCAAACCGGCGTTGTCGCCCGCCACGACCTCGTCCAGTTCCTTGCGGAACATCTCCGCACCCGTAATCACGGTCTTCTTGTGAGCGCCCAGGCCGATGACCTCGACCTCGTCGCCGACCTTCGCACGACCGCGTTCGACGCGGCCCGTGCCGACGGTGCCGCGGCCCGTGATCGAGAAGACGTCTTCGATCGGCATCAGGAACGGTTTTTCGACGTCGCGGACGGGGATGGTGATATACGAATCGACTGCCGCCATCAGCTCTTCGATCGCCTTGAAGGCCGGGTCGTCCCCCTTCACATCAGGACGCAGAGCCGCCTCCATGGCTTTGAGGGCCGATCCTCGGACGATGGGGATCTCATCGCCCGGGAACTCGTACTTCTTCAGCAGGTCGCGGACCTCGAGCTCAACCAGGTCGAGCAGTTCCGGATCGTCGACCGCGTCGACCTTGTTCATGAAGACCACGACCTTCGGCACGTTCACCTGGCGGGCAAGCAGGATGTGCTCACGCGTCTGGGGCATCGGACCGTCGGTCGCGGCAACCACGAGGATCGCACCGTCCATCTGTGCGGCGCCGGTGATCATGTTCTTAATGTAGTCGGCGTGGCCCGGACAATCCACGTGCGCGTAATGGCGCTTTGCCGTCGAATACTCGACGTGCGCGGTGTTGATCGTGATACCACGGGCCTTCTCTTCAGGCGCGTTGTCGATCGAGTCGAATGTCCGCACCTGGGACAGTCCCTTCTTCGCCAGCACCATGGTGATGGCGGCTGTCAGGGTCGTCTTCCCGTGGTCGACGTGTCCGATCGTGCCGATGTTGACGTGCGGCTTGCTGCGGTCGAATTTTTCCTTTGCCATACGGCGGTCTCCTTGTGTTGATCAGTTCGAGGAAGAGTGTACGTTCGTCAGGCGCTTTGCGCCTCTTTGCCCTTCACTTTTTCGACGATCTGCTCGGCGATAGCCTTCGGCACTTGCTCGTAGTGCGAGAAGTGCATCGAATACAGCGCGCGGCCCTGGCTCATGGAGCGAAGCGTGGTGGCATAGCCGAACATCTCCGACAGCGGCACATGCGACTTCACCACCTGGGCGTCCTTGCGGGGCGTCATGCCCTCGATCTTGCCACGTCGTGAGCTCAGGTCGCCCATGACGTCGCCGAGATACTCCTCGGGGGTCACGACTTCGACCGACATGACCGGTTCCAGAAGAACAGCTCCCGCCCTGCGGGCGCCGTCCTTGAAACCCATCGAACCGGCGATCTTGAACGCCATTTCATTCGAATCGACCGGGTGGAACGAGCCGTCCGTCAATGTGACCTTGACGTCTTCGACAGGGTAGCCGGCGAGTACTCCATTGCGCATCGCCTCCATGATCCCCTGCTCGACAGGCCGGATGTATTCCTTCGGCACCGTGCCGCCGACAATCGCGTTCTCGAAGATGAAGCCCTTCCCCTTCTCGTTCGGTTCGACCTCGAGATAGACGTGGCCGTACTGGCCGCGCCCGCCGCTCTGGCGGATGAACTTCCCTTCTGCCTCCACCTTCTTGGTGATGCTTTCCTTGTACGCCACCTGCGGCTTGCCGACGTTCGCCTCGACACGGAATTCCCGCTTCATCCGGTCGACGATGATCTCGAGGTGCAACTCGCCCATGCCGCTGATGATGGTCTGTCCGGTCTCTTCGTTCGTCGCGACGCGAAAGGTCGGATCCTCTTCCGCCAGGCGCTGCAACGCCTCGCCCATCTTCTCCTGGTCCACCTTGGTCTTCGGTTCGATGGCCACGTCGATGACCGGCTCGGGGAATATCATCTTCTCCAGAATGATCGGGTCATTCTCGTCCGTTAGCGTGTCCCCTGTCTTTGAATTCTTCAGGCCGATCGCCGCGACGATGTCCCCTGTGCATGCCTCTGCAACCTCTTCTCGGTGGTTGGCATGCATCCGGAGAAGCCGAGCCACGCGCTCTTTCCGCTCGGAGGATGCGTTGTAGATGTAGGATCCCGCGACCACCTTGCCGGAATACACACGAAAATACGTGAGCCGTCCCACGAACGGGTCGCTCATGATCTTGAACGAGAGTCCCGTGAACTTTTCAGTGTCCACCATCTTTCGGACCACATCATCGCCGCGGTGAGGATGATGGCCATGCACTTCGCCCCCGTTGATGTCCGTCGGCGCCGGGAGAAAATCCACCACGGAGTCGAGGAGCATCTGGACGCCTTTGTTCTTAAAGGACGAGCCACAGAGGACAGGGATGATCGTCACCTTCAGCGTCGCGCGACGCAACACATCCCGGATCTCGGCCGGAGCGATCTCATGACCATCGAGGTACTTCGCGAGAAGCGAATCGTCTTCGCTCGCCACCGCTTCGAGCATCTTGATGCGGTACTCATTCGCCTTGGCCTTGAGTGAGTCCGGGATCTCAATGTCATCCCAGGTCATGCCCTGGTTGTCCTCGTGGTACATCCGGGCCTTCATCGTGATCAAATCGATGACGCCGGCGAACATCTCGCCCTCGCCCACGGGGATCTGCACCGGGACAGCGTTCGCGCCGAGGCGAGCTTTCATCATTTCCACGACGCCCAGGAAATCAGCGCCGGCGCGGTCCATCTTGTTCACGAACGCGATCCGGGGCACGCCGTACTTGTCAGCCTGACGCCAGACGGTCTCCGATTGCGGCTCGACGCCGCCGACGGAACAGAACAGCGCCACCGCGCCGTCCAGCACGCGCAGCGAGCGCTCGACCTCGATCGTAAAGTCGACATGGCCCGGCGTATCGATGATATTCAGACGATTGTTCCGCCAGTAGCAGGTCGTGGAAGCGCTGGTGATGGTGATGCCGCGCTCCTTCTCCTGTTCCATCCAGTCCATGGTCGCCGCGCCATCGTGTACCTCTCCGATGCGGTGCAGGCGTCCCGTGTAGAACAGGATGCGCTCCGTGGTGGTCGTCTTCCCGGCATCGATGTGCGCCATGATGCCGAAATTCCGGGTTTTGTCGAGCTGGTACTCTCTAGGCATACGACTCCGTCGCAGGACACCTCACCACTCACGGGTGAGTGTCTCCCGCTTCACATGAACCTTTCGATTGTCAACAGAGGTCCGCTTTACCAGCGGAAGTGCGCAAAAGCCTTGTTGGCTTCAGCCATGCGGTGAACGTCATCCTTCTTCTTGATGGCTCCACCATCCCCCGCGGAGGCCGCGAGGAATTCGGCCGCAAGCTTCTGCGCCATAGACTTTTCCGAGCGTTCTTTGGCGTTGCTGATCAGCCAGCGGATAGCAAGAGCGGTTCGCCGCTCGGGGCGAACTTCTGTTGGTACCTGGTAGGTTGCGCCGCCCACACGACGGGCACGCACCTCAATGAGGGGCGAAGCGTTCTCGACAGCCTTACGA
Organism: uncultured Ignavibacteriaceae bacterium; assembly: GCA_964362905.1. Taxonomy (GTDB): domain Bacteria; phylum Bacteroidota; class Ignavibacteria; order UBA10030; family UBA10030; genus 2-02-FULL-55-14. The sequence goes on along the minus strand of CAYIHQ010000020.1, from coordinate 4,715 downwards.
AAGACATCCACAGGGTTTTTTTCGGTCTTCGTGCCGATGGCCTGCAGGGCCTCGTACATAATCCCGCGGGCGGTGTTCTTCTTCCCATCCTTCAGGATGTTGTTGATGAACCTCGCAACGAGAAGATCGTTGAACTTCGGGTCGGAGGCGATGCGGCGTCGGTTTGAGCGTTTCTTTCTCATGGCTTGCTACTTTGGCCTCTTGGCGCCGTACTTGGAACGGGCCTGCTTCCGGTCTTGCACACCCTGCGTGTCCAGAGTGCCGCGAACGATGTGATAGCGCACGCCCGGCAGATCCTTGACGCGGCCGCCCCGGATGAGCACGATGCTGTGCTCCTGCAGGTTGTGTCCCTCGCCGGGAATGTAGGCCGTCACCTCGATCTGGTTCGTCAGCCGCACGCGCGCGACCTTCCGCAACGCCGAGTTTGGTTTCTTGGGGGTCGTCGTATAGACGCGCGTGCATACACCCCGCTTCTGCGGGCTGTTTTGCAACGCCGGCGACTTGCTCTTATAGACCGCGACGTCGCGGCTCTTGCGAACCAGCTGATTGATCGTTGGCAACGCTGAGAACTCCAATAAGTGCGTTTTCAGACAGCCTTTTAGTATACGACTTTTTTATTTGCCTGTCAATAACCCAACGAAAGAAGGTCAAATGGCGACCTTCGTCTTCCGCCGAAGTTTCTTGACTTCGGGTGCGGCTCCACCCTCCTCAGGACCCGGAGTCGACTCCGCAGCACTGTCTCCGGCCACCACGGGCACATCGTCGAGCGGCGTCACCAGAAGGCCCTTCAGCTTCTTCTGTCCCGTACCCGCCGGGATGAGATGGCCCATAATGACGTTCTCTTTGAGGCCCAACAGGGGGTCCACCTTGCCCTCGATCGCGGCATCGGTCAGCACCTTCGTCGTCTCCTGGAACGAGGCGGCGGAGAACCAGCTGTCCGTCGTCAGCGAGGCCTGGGTGATCCCGAGCAAGATCGGTTCCGACGTGGCGGCGTCCGCATCCTTGAACTCGACCACTTTCTTGGCCTTTTTCTTCAGGTCGACGTTCTGTTCGCGAACCTGCTTCTTTTGGAGCAACTGTCCGTTCTTGAATTTTGAGTCGCCTTTCGACTCGACGACCACGCGGTCCATGGTGTGTTCGTTCTCGTCGTGCAACCGGGACTTGTCGACGTGGTCGCTCTCAAGGTACTTGGTGTCGCCCGGGTCCACGATGCGAACCTTCTGCATCATCTGGCGCACGATGACCTCGATATGCTTGTCATTGATCTTCACACCCTGCATACGATACACTTCCTGGATCTCGTTCACCAGGTACTCCTGCACCGCTGTCGTGCCCTTGATCCGCAGAATGTCGTGCGGGTCGATGGCTCCTGCCGACATGCGCTCGCCGGCCCGAATGACGTCGCCGTCCTGTGCCAGTAAGTGCTTGCCGAGCGGCACGAGATAGGTACGCTTGTCCTTGCCGTCGTGGCTCGTGACAAACACCTCGCGCGAGCCGCGCTTTGGCGACCCGATGCTCACGATGCCGTCGATCTCGCTCACCACGGCGGGTTCCGCCGGATGGCGCGCTTCGAACAGTTCCGTCACGCGCGGCAGACCGCCCGTGATGTCGCGGGTCTTGCCGATGTCGCGCGGAATCTTGACGAGCACGGCGCCCGCTTTGATCTGCTCGCCGTCGTCGACCGTGATGTGCGCACGCGTCGGGATCGGATACGAACCGAGCCGATGGCCCTTCGCATTTTCCACCGCGATGCCGGGGATCAACGTCTTGTCGCGGCTGTCGATGACGACCTTCTGGATGTGGCCGGTCTGCTCGTCCGGCTCCTCCCGGTAGGTCACGTTTTCTTTCAGGTCCCCGTACCGGACAACGCCGGGATGCTCCGAAATGATGACCGCGTTGTACGGGTCCCACTCGTAGATCAGTTCGCCCCTGACCAGCTTGTGGCCGTCCCGGACCATGAGCGTGGCGCCATACGGAACATCGTACTTCGTCAACACCCGGTTGTCGTCATCGAGGACGTTGATGACGCCGCTGCGGCCCGATACGATGGGCGTGGCGTCCGCTTCTCCGTGGATCTCGATCACCTTGACGCCGTCGTACTTCACGAAGCCGTCGAACTTCGACGTGATCTGCGACTGTGACGCGATGAGGCTCGCCGTACCGCCGGTATGGAACGTACGGAGCGTCAACTGCGTGCCCGGCTCGCCAATGGACTGCGCGGCGATGACACCAACCGCCAATCCCGCCACCACGAGCTTGCCCGTGGTCAAATCACGGCCGTAACACTTGGCGCACACCCCGCGCCGGGAGTCGCACGTGAGCACCGACCGGATCAGCACTGCTTCGATCGATGTCTCGGAGATCGCCTGCGACTTGTCCTCGTCGATGATCTCGGCTGCATGGACCAGCGTGGCACCCGTCAGCGGGTCGACCACTTCCTGCAACGACACGCGTCCCAGGATGCGCTCGGCCAGGGGCTCTTTTACATCCTCCCCTTCCTTCAACGCTCCGGTCAGCACGCCTTTGATGGTGCCGCAGTCGGTCTCGGCGATGATGGCATCCTGTGCCACGTCGATCAGACGTCGCGTCAGGTAGCCGGCGTCGGCCGTCTTGAGGGCCGTGTCGGCAAGGCCCTTTCGGGCGCCGTGGGTGGAGATAAAGTACTCCTGGACCGAAAGCCCCTCGCGGAAGTTGGCGATGATCGGGTTCTCGATCAGCTCGCCCGTGGCACCGGACATCGACTTCTGCGGCTTGGCCATAAGGCCGCGCATGCCGGCCAGCTGGCGAACCTGCTCTTTGGAACCGCGGGCGCCGGAGTCGACCATCATATAGAGGGAGTTGAAGCCCTCACGGTCGTGCTGGAGTGCGTCGAACAGACGGTCGGCGATGCGGCTCGTCGCGCGGGTCCAGATGTCGATGACCTTGTTGTACCGTTCGCCGTTCGTGATGAAGCCGCGATAATACTGGGACTCCACCGCTTCCACGTCCTTCGTGGCCTTGGTGATGATCTCCTGCTTCTCTTTGGGAATGATCACGTCGCCCACGGAGACGGACAGGCCGCCGCGCATGGCGAACGTGAATCCCAGATGCTTCAGGTTGTCGAGGAACTGCGAGGTCTCGAGGTTTCCGCAACGGCGGAACACCAGCGCGATCAGCTGGACGAGGCGCTTCTTGTTGAGCAACTCGTTTAGGAACGGGTGGTCCTTCGGCACGATCTGATTGAACAGAACGCGTCCGATGGTCGTGTCGATCGCTCCACCGACCATGCGGACCTTGATGCGGGCGTGGAGGGCGGCCCTCCCCTGATCGTAGGCGATGATGGCTTCCTGCGGGTTGCTGAACGACATGCCCTCGCCCTTCTCGCCCGTGCGCGACTTGGTGAGGTAGTAGCAACCGAGCACCTGGTCTTGCGTAGGCGTCACGATCGGCGCGCCTGATGCGGGCGACAGGATGTTGTGGCTCGACAGCATGAGCATCCGGGCTTCCAACTGGGCCTCGTACGACAGCGGTACGTGGACGGCCATCTGGTCGCCGTCAAAGTCTGCGTTGAACGCCGTGCAGACCATCGGGTGAATGCGGATGGCCTTGCCTTCGACGAGCACCGGCTGGAAAGCCTGAATTCCGAGACGGTGCAGGGTCGGGGCCCGGTTGAGGAGGACCGGATGGCCGTCGATGATGTGGTCGAGGATATCCCAGACTTCTGGGCCCTTCTTGTCCACCATCTTCTTGGCGCTTTTCACGGTCTTGACGAGGCCGCGCTCGATGAGCTTGCGAATGACGTGCGGCTTGAAGAGTTCAACCGCCATATCCTTCGGCAGGCCGCACTCGTGCAGCTTCAACTCCGGACCGACGACGATGACCGAACGGCCCGAGTAGTCGACGCGCTTGCCGAGCAGGTTCTGGCGGAACCGGCCCTGCTTGCCCTTCAGCATGTCTGAAAGCGACTTCAGGGCCCGGTTGTTGTCGCTGCGGACCGCATTGACGCGCCGGGAGTTGTCGAACAGCGAATCGACCGCCTCCTGGAGCATCCGCTTCTCGTTGCGAAGAATGACCTCGGGCGCCTTGATCTCGATGAGCCGCTTCAGGCGGTTGTTGCGATTGATGACGCGACGATACAGATCATTCAAATCCGACGTGGCGAAGCGGCCCCCTTCGAGGGGCACGAGCGGCCGCAGTTCGGGGGGAATGACCGGAATGACGTCGAGGACCATCCAATCCGGACGGTTCGGAGCGGTCTCCTCGCTCTTGCGGAATGCCTCGACGACGCGCAGGCGTTTCAACGCATCCTGCTTCTTCTGGACGGAGCTTTCGGCGCGGACCGCCACGCGCAATTCGGCGGCCAGGTCCTCGATGTTCACGCGACGCAGCAGATCCTTCACGGCATCGCCGCCCATCCGGGCGATGAACTTCTTCGCGTCATTGTTTTCCAGGTCCTGATTTGCCTCCGGAAGCGACGCCAGAATTTCGAGGTACTGGTCCTCGGAAATGAGGTCCAGCCGCTGCAACCCGGTGGTGCCGGGGTTGACAACGACGTACGACTCGTAATAGATGATCTTTTCGAGCTCCTTGGCGGTCACGCCCAGGATCGTGCCGATCTTGCTCGGCATGGACCGGAAGTACCAGATATGGACGACCGGCACCGCCAATTGGATGTGGCCCATCCGCTCGCGGCGAACGCTCTTCTGGGTCACCTCCACGCCGCAACGATCGCAGAC
>CAYIHQ010000019.1:0-14144 GCA_964362905.1 uncultured Ignavibacteriaceae bacterium | reverse complement strand
TTTCTATTTCAGATTTTCGATTTTCGATTTTGCGCGCTCCTCGCGCGCGAGGCCGCGAAGGAGACAGGATTCGACGCGATCGGCGTGACCATGACCTTCGAGCCGACGCCCCAGGGCCCGCGGACCGCCTTCGGTGTGTCTCCTGCGCAGGCAGCACGCGAGCTCAGCGCCGCAGGCGCGCAGATCGTCGGGTCGAATTGCGGATCCGGGTTCGACGCCATGAGGGATGTTGCCCGTGAGTTCCTGGATGCCTCGTCGGTGCCGATCCTGATCCAGCCGAATGCCGGGATCCCCCTCTCGGGTGCACGAGGACCCGTCTATCCGGAAACGCCGGAGAGCTTTGGCGCCTTTCTTCATGAATTGTCCACCATGGGAGTGCGGCTCCTGGGAGGATGTTGCGGCGCGGAACCGGAGCACATCGCGGCGGCGGGTCGGCTCGGCTTCAAGGATTGACGGCAAGAAAAGCGGGACACAGAAAGCTCATAAACGATGCAGAATGAAAAGGGCAGGCGACCCCCTTTGTCATTCCGAACGGTCACTTATTTCAAATCGCATCCTGAAGCACGTGACCGATTCGCCTGCCCGCCGTGGTGTGAATGTCATTCGGTCAGGCGGGGAATCTCGATTCTCTTCCACAATGGAAGGAGGGATTCCGAATCCCGCCTTTCGGAGGGGTGTCCAGCTAAACTGCGGCGGGTTCGGAATGACAAGAGTGGGTCGCCCCTGACAGTTCAATTCGCACCACCTTTAGTGCCCCTTGTGTCCTTCTTTTTCTCCGCCGGAATTCTCCCGACATTCAATCCATGGAAAACTTCCTCCAGCGCTTCGATCGCCTCGACCGCGCCATCACACGATGGATGGCACGAGTTGGCATTCCTCTTCTCCGGGTCAGTCTCGGGATCGCCTTCTTCTGGTTCGGATTCCTCAAGTTCTTTCCAGGCTTGAGTCCGGCCCAGGACCTCGCCACGCAGACCATCGAAGTGCTCACGTTCGGTATCGTGAAACCTGACGTCTCGATCGTGGTCCTGGCGTTGTGGGAGACGTTGATCGGCCTCGGACTCATGTTCGGCGTCTACCTGCGCGCGACGTTATTCCTTCTCTTCACGCAGATGATGGGAACGCTGACGCCGCTGGTGCTCTTCCCACATGACGCGTTCACGCACATTCCGTATGCGCCAACGCTCGAAGGCCAGTACATCATCAAGAACCTCATCCTCATCAGTGCCGGCCTGGTCGTCGGAGCGACTGTCCGCGGCGGACGATTGAAACCAGAGCCGTAGAACGGGAATCTGGTGATGATGATCCCCCCTCCCAGATTTCGGAATTCTCCTCATTTTCACCATCCTCACCCCAAAATTCACGAGGATTCGCGGAGCTTGGATGGCATGGACATTGCACCTGCGAAGTCGCCTGATTTTGCCCAATTTCATCCATTGAACTTCTTCTTCACGGTGTGACCCCATGATACGCAAACAGGAAGCTCTCGACTACCACTCCCAGGGACGGCGTGGAAAAATTGAAGTGGTCCCCAGTAAACCATGTGCAACACAACGGGATCTGTCTCTCGCCTATACCCCCGGCGTTGCCGAACCATGTCTTGAAATCGCGGCCAATCCGGAGGACGCCTACCGTTACACCGCCAAGGGCAACCTGGTCGCGGTCATCTCGAACGGCACGGCGGTTCTCGGGCTCGGCGACATTGGCGCGCTCGCCGGCAAGCCGGTGATGGAAGGGAAGGGAGTCCTGTTCAAGAGGTTCGCCGACGTCGACGTGTTCGACATCGAACTGGACACGCACAACCCGGACGAGATCATCAAAGCGGTCCAGCTTCTGGAGCCGACCTTTGGCGGGATCAACCTCGAGGACATCAAAGCCCCCGAGTGTTTCTACATAGAAGAGGCACTCAAGAAGACGATGAAGATTCCCGTCTTCCATGACGACCAGCATGGCACGGCCATTATCAGCGGCGCGGCCCTTCTCAATGCACTCGAGGTCGTGGGCAAGAAGATCGGCGAAGTGAAGGTCGTCTTCAGCGGCGCCGGAGCGGCGGGCATCGCCTGCGCCAAACTGTATGAGCGACTCGGCGTCAAACGGGAGAATATGCTGCTGGTCGATACCAAAGGGGTCGTGTTCAAGGGACGCACGGAAGGAATGAATCCCTACAAAGAGTACTTCGCGTCCGATTCGAAGGCCCGCACGCTCGCCGAAGCGATGAAAGGGGCCGATGTGTTCTGCGGCGTCTCCGTCAAAGGGATCCTCAGCCAGGATATGGTGAAGTCGATGGCGGACAAGCCAATCGTGTTTGCCATGGCCAATCCCGACCCGGAGATCACGTACGACGACGCCCTTGCGGCCCGGTCGGACATCATCATGGCCACCGGCCGTTCCGACTTTCCGAACCAGGTCAACAACGTGCTCGGCTTCCCGTTCATTTTCCGGGGCGCGTTGGATGTGCGTGCGACCGCCATCAACGACGAAATGAAGATCGCAGCGACCATGGCGCTGTCCAAGCTGGCGAAGGAGGATATTCCCGATTCCGTCATCCGCGCGTACGGCGGCGCACACATCGAATTCGGTCGGGAGTACATCATCCCGAAACCGTTCGACCCGCGCGTGCTTCTCTGGGTCGCTCCCGCCGTCGCCCGAGCGGCCATGGAGAGTGGTGTGGCGAAGCAGCCCATCCGGGACTTCGAAGCGTACCGTGACTCGCTCGAGGCTCGCCTGGGCAAATCTCGGGAAGTGATGCGATTCTTCATCCACAAGGCACAATCGAATCCCAAGCGGATCGTGTTCCCCGAAGGCGAAGAGGACCGGATCCTCCGTGCGGCGCAAGTGCTCCTGGATGAGAAGATCGCTCTTCCGATCCTCCTCGGCGGCCGGACGTTCATCCGGCAGCGCATCGCCGACCTTGGCCTCGACCTGGAAGGGATCCAGATCGTCAATCCGGGCAAGTCTCCCCGGTTCGACGAATATGTGACGGCGTTCTACGCCAAGCGGCAGCGCAAGGGTCTGACGCGCGTCGATGCCGAGCGCCAAATGAAGACGCACAACATCTTCGGCATGATGATGGTGGACATGGAGGACGCGGACGGGCTAATCTCGGGCCTCACGCAGCAGTATCCGGCCACCGTCCGTCCGGCCCTGCAGATCATGGGCACGCAGCCGGGTGTGCAGCGCGTAGCGGGCCTCTATATGATGGTCTTCCGGGACCAGACCCTCTTTATCGCGGACCCGACGGTCAATATCGACCCGACCGCGGAAGAACTGGCGGAGATCGCCCTCCTGGCGGCCGCGAAGGTGCGTCGGCTGGACATGGTGCCACGCGTCGCCATGCTCTCATTCAGTAACTTCGGAAGCACACCGCATCCGTTGACGGACAAGGTCCGACGCGCAACAGAGATCGTGCGCACCAAGGATCCGAAGCTGATGATCGACGGCGAGATGATGGCTGATACTGCCATGAGCCGCGAGATTATGACGGAACATTATCCGTTCTCGAAACTCACCGAGCCGGCCAACGTGCTCATCTGCCCGGACCTGACGTCCGCCAATATCGCCTACAAGCTGTTGGGCAGGGTGGGTGGAGCCACGGCGATCGGACCCATTCTGATGGGCATCCGGAAGCCGGTCTATTTGATGGCTCCTGGGATCGAAGTGAACGACATCGTCAACATGGCGGCGATGGCAGTTTTCGAGGCCCAGGGTGACACAGTGGCCGGCATCCCGGTAAAACCCACCGGTCAGCGTCGCCAAATGAGCGAGGTGTGAATGCAATGCGTTGAATAATTCAACATCAGGAGTTGAGATATTCAACAGTTCTGAAACCCCTTTGCCATCATTCAGTTGTTCGTTTTTCCAACACCGCCTCTCCGGCGGTGTTGTTTTTTTCATCACTCCGCCTCGGCACGAAAGACTGTCCGATTCATAAGACCTGTAACCTATTTCCATGCAAAGATTTGCGGGTTGGTTTTTGTGCCTGTCTTGGATCGCCTTGGCACGAATTTTCCAATAGTAGTGGTGTTTCCTTCGGGAGATCTGTCCTAACGCAAAGGAGTAAATCATGACAGTTCTACTTGTTGTCCTCACCATCCTGTTCTTCCTTGGCATGGGTTGGATGATGCGTTGGGTACGCGCACGCAGCGAGGTGCCGCCGTTGGTCCCAGCGAATCCCGCACCCGTTCCGGCTCTGCCGGTCCGGATTCCTGACGGCATTTTTTTTGCGCGTTCCCACACGTGGGTCAACCTTTTCCCGTCCGGCAAAGTGCGAGTCGGTGTCGACGATTTCATTGGTCGCCTTCTGGAGAGGCCCGCCGTGGTGTTCCTGAAGCAGGTAGGCGATGCCGTTGACCGCGGTGAACCGATCCTCAAGCTTGTGCAAAACACCCACAGCTTCACCGTTCGGTCACCCATCAGCGGATCGATTCTCTCGAGAAACGACGGGTTGAGCGGCCATCCGGGACAGATGAAGGAAATGTTGTTCACTGATGGATGGGCATATTCGATCCAGCCTGAGCAACCGACCGACGTTCGGCATCTGATCTTCGGCAAGGAGTCGCGGGAGTGGATGAAGGCGGAATTTGTGCGGCTTCGCGACGTGTTGGCGGGAGTCGATGGAACCGAAACCACCGCACCGATACTGCTCCAAGATGGTGGTCTTCCTGTGGCCTCACTCATGCGGACAGCACCCGAGGGTCTCTGGAAGAGCATCGAGCGGGAATTTCTCTCCGAAAAGCGTTGAAGCGCTCGCGGACCCACCACTGCATCCGCGCTGCATACCCGGCAATCAAACAGAATGTTGAACTCGAAGAATTCAAGCGTACAGACATGAGAACTCGACGGGACTTTTTCCGAGCAGCCCTCCTGGCAGCAGGTACCGCGTCGGTAACCGAGGCCGCGCACGCCGCATCAGGGAAGATCCCCTCCGTCGACCGGATGGGCATTCTCATCGACACGACCGGTTGCGTGGGCTGCCGAAGCTGTGAAACGGCATGCAGGGCGGCTCACGATCTTTCCGGCGAGCCGGTTCATGCGGCTCCCGACACCTCCGTTGCGCAAGTGCGGCGACGGCCCGGAAATGGGTCGTTGACCGTGATCAATCAATATCCGGGCCGGGAAGAACCCGGGCACCCAACGTACGTCAAGGTGCAGTGCATGCACTGCGATTACCCTGCGTGCGAGTCGGCTTGCATCGTCGGGGCAATAGCCAAAAAAGAAAACGGCCCGGTCGTCTGGGACAGCGACAAGTGCATCGGTTGTCGCTACTGCATGGTGGCCTGCCCGTTCCAAATACCATCATTTGAGTATGAAGAAGCGTTGAAGCCGGATATTGTGAAGTGTGATTTCTGTTTCGAAAGGATCACGGCTGGTGGCCTGCCGGCCTGTGTGGAGATCTGTCCCATGGAGGTGCTCACCTATGGGCGCCGATCGGCGCTTATCGAGATGGCTCGGGAGAAGATCCGCCATTATCCGGAACGGTACGAGCATCACGTGTACGGCGAGTTCGAAGCAGGCGGCACCTCGTTCCTCTACCTGGCGAATGCGGGATTCAAAGAATTGGAGTTTCCCGACCTGGGGAGAGACCCGATGCCGGGAACGTCAGAGTCCATTCAACATGGCATCTTCGCCTACTTCGTTCCCCCTGTTTCCCTCTATGCGCTTCTGGGCGGACTCATGTGGATCGCCAAGAGGAGCAAAGAGACCGAGAAGGAGATGGCCGAATGAGCTCGTCGACCAATCCCACAACTCTCTCCACGAAGTTCATCACTCCGGGCGTTATGGTGTTGATGCTCCTTGCGCTCAATGGACTCGCGTTTGTTCTTGCGAGACTCCTGTTCGGAATCGGATCGGTGACCAATCTGAGCGACGAGTATCCATGGGGTCTATGGATCGGCGTTGATGTGGCGGCCGGAGTCGCGCTCGCGGCGGGCGGCTTCACGTCGGCGGCCCTGGGCCACGTCATGTACAGGGAGCACTATCATGCCATCATCCGGCCCGCCCTTCTCACGGCCATGCTCGGTTACACCTTCGTGGCACTCGGCGTCGTAATCGATATCGGCCGGTGGTACTACATCTGGCACCCACTGGTCATGTGGAACGGCAATTCAGCGCTCTTTGAGGTCGGAATCTGCGTCATTATCTACATGACCGTCCTCTACATTGAATTCCTCCCGATCGTGATTGAGCGATTCAGCGGAGGCATGCATCTGAAGGGCATGCTCTCGCTGCTCAACAGGCCGCTGGATCGCGTGCTGCGCACTCTCGATCGTATGCTCTCGAAGACCATGTTTCTGTTCATCATCGCAGGGGTCGTATTGTCGACGTTGCACCAGTCCTCACTCGGGACTCTGATGATCATCGCCGGCCCCAAGATGCATCCACTGTGGCAAACTCCCGTCCTTCCTTTGCTCTTCCTCCTCTCGGCCGTCTCAGTGGGTTTCCCTATGGTAATTGTCGAGTCGCTCCTTGCTTCGAGGTCTTTTGGGCTCAAGCCCGAAATGGCAGTTCTGTCGAAATTGGGGAACATGATTGGGCCACTGCTCGGCACGTATCTGGCCTTCAAGATTGGAGATATGTTCATTCGTGAGACATTTGTCTATCTGGCCGAGCCGACCACGGAAAGCGTGATGTTCGTTCTCGAAGTTGTCCTGGGCGTTGTCATACCGCTCAGGATGTTCCTATCCCGCTCTGTGGTGCAATCTCCGCTGTGGCTTTTTGTTGCCTCGTCGCTGGTCATCGTGGGTGTGCTCCTGAACCGGATCAACAGTTTCATCATCGCGTACACACCGCCCTACGCATCCGGCGTGTACTTCCCCTCGATCGGTGAGCTCTCTGTGACGGTCGGGTTTGTCGCGATGCTGGTACTCGTGTACAGATTGCTCGTGAAAACATTTCCGATCATCAGCGTTCCACAACGGACCACCGCCCCCACCGCAAAATACGCCGTCCGAGGAAGCCTGAAATGAGACCTCCGAAAGTATGTGATTGCGTGGTATCGCGACGGTTTCCGTCAATGAAGCTCCTGCTCGTAGCATGGTTGTTATCTCATCACGTTGCGACCGGGCAAACGGCGAGTGAGTATGCCACCAGCTGCCGGATGTGCCACACGTGCGATATTCCTACAAAAGTAGACCCCTGCCTCAACCGTTGTCCGCGGGGCCCAATGACAACAGTACACCATTCCGCCAAAGCCGGACCAGCCACCATACGTATGGAAAAACTCGCGGGCCCTCAGGACCTCTACGAACCGGTCAATTTTCCTCACCGTGCCCATGCCAAGATGTCCGAAATGTCTGGCAAGTGTGCCATGTGCCATCACTACAATCCGCCCGGACGCGTGCTCCCTTGCAGTGACTGCCACCTGTCCGTTTCGTCAACGGGCACTTCCGATTTGTCAAAACCCGGCTTGAAAGGCGCTTATCACAGGCAGTGCATCAACTGCCACCGAGATTGGGGCGGCACGATCGAGTGTGGAGCATGTCACCTTGCCAAGAGTAGCACTTCTGCGCTGGTGGCGGGTAGCCGCCCCAGCGGGGGCGCGGGTCATGCCATACGACCCGGACGTCTCATGATTGAGACGGGAGCCGACGAAGGGAGACTGGTGACGTTTTTTCACAACGAGCACACAGATCTTTTTGGGCTGGCATGCACCGAATGCCACGCTCATGAGCGGTGCACTGGCTGTCACAAGTCAAAAACTGCATCGGCTGAGGCAAAAGCTCACCTGGCGCAAGGACATGACCGGTGCTCGCCATGCCACACCGTGGAGAAAAATTGCGGACGCTGCCATGCGAAGCAACCACAACCGGGATTCTCGCACGCCCGGCGAACGGGCTTCGATCTGCAGCCCCACCACGCATCCCTCGGATGCAGTCGCTGTCACCGCGACGGAAAGAGCTATCGGGGGCTCACGAATGACTGTCTGGCGTGTCACAGTGAGTGGAAGAGCGGGTCGTTCGACCACCTCGTCACCGGTCTGAAATTGGACGAAACCCACTCAGCCTTCGAATGCGAAAGCTGCCATCTGGATCATGCCTTTCTGAAGAAGCCGGCCTGCGGCGGTTGTCATGACGACAAGAGCTATCCGGACGCACTTCCGGGGACGCGGGTCCGTTCTTCCCAAGCAAAGCGTCTGTGAGATGCGCATATCATGAGGCACCATCATATGATCGTGCGTTTGTCAAGGAAGATCGGATTCAGACTCATTCTGGTGGTCGGCGTGACGGCGATCGTCACGATCGGAGTGTACTCGTTCTTCAATATTCGCTCGCAGCGCAACAATCTTCTTGCCGAGGTCGAGCGTCACGCGATGCAGTTGAGCGAGACCGTGAAGAACAGCACGCGGTACGACATGCTCCTCAACCAACGCGAACGAATTCACATTATCATTAACGACATCGGAGCAGACCCTGCCATCCAAGAGGTCCGGGTCCTGAACAAGGAAGGAGAAATCATCTATTCCTCCCGAGAGGAGAGTATCGGTCACATGGTGGACAAGCAGGCCGAAAGCTGCTACGCCTGCCACGCGGCCGATAAGCCTTTGGAGCGGCTGTCCATTTCCGAGCGGACGCGCATTTTTCGGATTCATCCGGACTCCGCAAGAGTGTTCGGCGTTATCAATCCCATCTACACCGAGCAGTCATGCTGGGAAGCGGCATGTCATGCCCACTCCCGACGCCAGCAAGTTCTGGGGGTGTTGGACGTGACCATTTCGTTGGCTGATGTTGACGACCGAATTCAGGCAGGCGCTATCCAGGTCGGCATATTCGCCTTGAGTGCCATCCTCGCCATGAGTCTCATCATAGCCTTCTTTGTGAACCGATGGGTCAGCGCCCCCGTTGGTGCACTCCTGGATGCCACGAGGCAGGTGGGAAGTGGCAATCTGAGCTACACCGTTCCCGACCTGGGGATGCATGACATCGGCATGCTTGCAAAGTCGTTCAACACGATGACGATGAAGCTTTCCGAAGCTCGTCTGCAGCTGTTTCAATCGGACAAGATGGCCTCATTGGGGCGCCTGGCGGCGGGTATTGCCCATGAGATCAACAATCCCCTGACGGGAGTTCTTACCTACGGAAGCTTTCTGCTGAAGAGAACGCAGAACAACCCGGAACTCCGCGACGACCTTGAGGTAGTGGTGCGCGAGACCATCAGGACCAGGGAGATCGTCAAAAGTCTCCTCGATTTTGCTCGTCAGTCGATCCCGAAAAAGAGTACCTGCGACATCAACGAGATCATTGACCGTGCCCTCGCTGTTGTGGAGCACCAGCTCACGATCAAAGACGTGAAGATCGTCCGACATCTCGATGCGCTGCTGCCGAAGGTCACGCTTGACCCCAATCAGATGCAGCAGGTCATGGTCAATCTCCTCGTCAACGCCGCCGACGCGATCGAAGATCGGGAAGGTACGGTAACGATATCCTCCGGCCTGCTTGTACTTTCGCCGCACGGGATTGTGCACATCAAATCCGCACGATGCCCAAGAGGCCACAACTTGATGGATAGCGATTTCAAGATTGACGGGATGGCTTCGGTCAGAGTAGAGGCCCGTTGCGACGGAGCGAACGGATTCATCATGCTGGACCCCGTCTATGGACGGAATCGCAACCACTTCGAAGTCGAGATCCAGGGAGGGAAACGCACCGAGATCGTGTGCCCTGAATGCGGCACGTCGCTGATGGTTGAACAGGGCAAGTGCGGATCATGCGGCAGCCCGACGTTTTCCTTCGGCGTACCCCCTCAGGGAGACTTTGAGGCATGCACCAGGAAGGCGTGCAGCTGGCAGCGATGGGACGCCGTCGAGGCAGCCGGCAAGAAGGAATATGTCGAGTTGAGCGTTGTCGATACGGGAATCGGGATACCCAAGGAAGACCTTCCGAGGATTTTCGAACCGTTCTTCCCGACCAAGGGACAGAAGGGTACGGGCCTCGGATTGGCTGTCATCTGGGGTATCATTGACAATCACAATGGGACTATCTCGCTTGAGAGCGAGCTAGGCAAAGGGTCAACCTTTCGAATCCGTCTTCCTGTTCACCCATAGACGGACGTGTTGTGGAGCGTATCGGAATGGAAGCCTTTCGTACAAGGGGACCGACCGAATGAGCGAGCCGATCGATATTCTTGTCATCGATGATGAACAAGTCGTCAGAGATGCGGTGAGCCGGGTTTGCGAAGCGGCCGGACTGACCGTCGAGACGGCATTCGACGCGAGATCGGGCCTGGAAAAGGTCCAAAAGAAGGAATACCGACTCGTCCTCTGCGATGTGATGCTGCCGGGGCTCGATGCGTTCCAAGTGTTGGACGAAATGAAGCGTGCAGGCATCCGCACTCCAGTCATTATGATCACCGGCTACTCGACCGTGGAAAACGCGGTCAACTCGCTCAAAAAGGGAGCGATCGACTTTGTCCCAAAGCCCTTCACCACAGACGAGCTGGAAAGCGCCGTTCGTCGGGGACTTCGGTATCAGGAGGGGCCCCGATCAGAGTCGCTGAGTGGGTTTCAAATCGACGATGCATCAACGCTCCATGTGCCATCCTCGCCTGCGTACTATCGCCTCGGCTACCTCAGCTGGGCATTCATCGAACCCAATGGGACGGGGCTCATCGGCATGACCCACGAGTACTTGAAAACCGTGTCGCCGCTGAAGGAGATTAGGTGTTTTGATACAGACAATGATGTCGTTCAAGGAAGCGTCTGTGCGAGGGTTGTCTCGACCGACATGCTGGTGCACGACGTCCTGAGCCCGCTGAGCGGGAAGATCCTTGAGAGAAACCACGCGCTTCTGACGAGTCCCGAAACGGCTGAAAACGATCCATATCTCAGCGGATGGCTGTATCGGATCATTCCAACGGAAGTGGCGTACGAACTCATGCGTCTGACGCCCTGTATTCAGGATCAATGAAAATGAAGAGAATCACCTCTAACACTCCGGTCCGTCGAATTGCCGGCACAGTTGTCTGACGACCTCGAAGGAGAATCCATCATGGGACTGTTTATTCTCGCCGTTATTGTCTTCGTCTTGGCTGACATCCTGCTCAGGTACATTCTCAAAGGGATGAAGGAAAAGAAACTGAGGGAGGAACGAAAGGCGGCGCTCGCCGTCAGCCTGAGACTGGACTTCAGTCGAGAGGCAAAAAGCCTTCGACGCGCGGAAGTGCAGAATCCGAAAGCCCGTATACTTTCCGTGGACGATGAGGCGGTCATTCTTGACAGTTTTCGCAAGATCCTTGTCCTCGACGGCTACTCCGTCGACACGGTCGAAACGGGTCCCGAGGCTCTAGGACTTATTCAGCAGCATCATTACGATTTCCTCTTTACGGATTTGAAAATGCCGGGCATGAACGGTGAAGAGGTCACCAAGGCGGCAAAGCATCTCCGGCCCGACATCGATGTCATTATCATCACCGGATATGCAACAGTCGAATCCGCGGTGGAATGTATGAAATTCGGGGCGATGGATTACATTCAGAAGCCTTTCACGGAAAGCGAGTTGCTCGATCTGGTAGGAAAATTCCACATCCGTCGTCAGGAGAGAGTATCCAACGAACTCAAGCCACGGGTGCACATCAGTCAGGTGTCGGAACTCAGCAGTCTCCCCACGGCCGAATTCGCGATCCCGGGTGGTGTGTTCATCTCCAAGGGTCACTGCTGGCTTACCATGGAGGAGGATGGCAGCGTCAAAGTCGGCATCGACGATTTTGCCAAGAAACTGCTCGGTCGCATTGACGATGTTGAATTCCCGAATCTCGGGATGAGTGTGAAGGCAGGCCAACCACTCTTCTCAGTCCGGCACGGACAGCGAACCCTCCCGTTTCAAGCGCCTGTCAGCGGACGCGTGACGAAGGTGAACAAGCTGCTCAGCGACCGCCTCGAGGCGCTCGATGTGACGCCATACGGCCGGAACTGGATCTGCAAGATCGATGCCGATGACCTCGACACAGAACTTAAGGGCCTGAAGATCGGAAAGACGGCGGTGAATTTCTACCAAGCTGAAATCGATCACTTCGTGGAATCTATCAAAGAAACGGGCGGCACGGGAAATGGGAGCTTGGGGGCGGGAAGCGGGGAATCGCTGCATGTGGGGCAACTGGCGAACCTTGACGACCATGAGTGGAACATGATAGTCGGCAAATTCTTCAGGCCCTGAGGAGACCCCATGAACCGTAGAAATTTTGTATCGACGCTCGCCGGGATTGGCAGCACGGCGCTGATGACGGAGAACGCCCGGGCGGAGGATCCTGCAGAACTTCGGGAGTTCGTTGGAATTCTCGTGGATACAACGCGCTGTGTCGGATGCCGGAGCTGTGAAATGGCGTGCGCTGAGGCACACGGATTTCCGGAGCCCGATTCCGATCCCTCTGTCT
This sequence comes from uncultured Ignavibacteriaceae bacterium, assembly GCA_964362905.1. Taxonomy (GTDB): domain Bacteria; phylum Bacteroidota; class Ignavibacteria; order UBA10030; family UBA10030; genus 2-02-FULL-55-14. The sequence continues at coordinate 1,784 of CAYIHQ010000019.1, read as the reverse complement.
TTGAAAAAGAAAGATCTCTGTCGACAACGCAATGGTCGATCGTCAATCGCTACAGCACGCAGAAAGGAGAGGTGTATGTGAAGAGGCAGTGCATGCACTGTAACCAGCCTGCCTGCGCAGCAGCGTGTCTGACGAAGGCGATGTTGAAAACCGAAGAGGGTCCTGTCATCTGGCGCGAAGACAAGTGCATGGGCTGCCGGTTCTGCATGATCTCCTGTCCGTACGATGTTCCGAAATTCGAGTACGAGAGTCCCATGCCGAAGATCCAGAAATGCAATCTGTGCTGGGATCGTGTGAAGGAGGGAAAGGTGCCGGTCTGTGTCGAGGCCTGCCCCGCGGAGGCGCTCGTGTTCAGTAGTCGTAAAGAACTAATTGAGATGGGCCGCGCGCAGATTGCAAAGGACCCGGACGCCTACGTGCACCACATATACGGCGAAAACGAAGTGGGCGGGGGCGGCTATTTGTATCTCTCGAGCGTTCCATTCGAACAACTTGGATTCCGCACCGACCTTGAGAACATTCCCTATCCAGAGCTGAGCAAAGACTACCTGTATGCCGTGCCTGTGGTCCTTACGCTCTGGCCGGCTTTCCTCCTAGCTCTGAGTAATGCGACGAAAAAAGACGACGATCGACAAAGCCATGACACGTAAGACAGAAAGTGAGAGTAAATCATCCCTCCTGATCGCCGAAATCCGGCGATTCGGGCCATTTCTCTTGAGCGAAATGAAGCCCAAAGGAAAGCTCGCGACGCCCTTCAACGTGTTCGCAGCTATCGTCCTTTTCGTTGCCGTGGTTCTTCTTGTCATCCGGTTTACTCAAGGCCTGGAATCGACCACGAACCTCTCTCAAGATTTTCCGTGGGGGATCTGGATCGGATTTGACGTCATCACAGGTGTGGCCTTTGCCGGCGGGGCCTACGTCATCACCTTCATGGTCTACATCCTCCGGATCGAAAAATACCATCCGATTGTCCGCATGACGGTCCTGAACGGTTTTCTGGCTTACGTCTTCTACGCCGGCGCCCTTCTGTTCGACCTGGGACGTCCGTGGAATGTGATCAACCCTATCATCGGCAATTCTTTCGGCGTCAGCTCGGTCATGTTCCTCGTCGCATGGCACTTCATGCTCTATATGATTGCGGAGTTCATTGAGTTCTCTCCCGCCATCGCCGAATGGCTGGGATGGAAGCGGGTCAGACGAATTCTGGGCACGCTGACTCTGGGCACAGTCATCTTCGGCATTACGCTTTCCACCCTGCACCAATCAGGACTCGGTGCGCTTTTCCTTATGGCGAAGAGCAAAATTCATCCTCTCTGGTATTCAGAGTTCATCCCCATCCTCTTTTTCGTTTCAAGCATTTTTGCCGGACTCTCCATGGTTATTGTCGAGGGGATGATCAGTCGTAAGGTCTTCCGCTCTCAGATCGATCCGGAGCACCACGCAGCCCACGACGATATTGTCGTCGGCCTTGCAAGGATATGCGCCGGGACGATGTACGTCTACTTCTTCCTCAAGGTTCTGGTGTTCATCCATGGACAGCACTGGATCCACATCAACACTCCGATGGGCTGGTGGTTCCTGGTCGAAATCGTGGGGTTCGTGCTCATCCCCGTGCGACTGTTTGCGCAGGCAGTACAATTTCGGAATTTGTCGTTGATCCGAATTGCAGCCGTGCTGACGTTAATCGGGATTGTCCTGAACAGGCTGAATGTCTCAATCATTGCTTTCAAATGGTACGCACTCGAACGGTATGTTCCGTCGTGGATGGAACTTGAGATCACATT
>CAYIHQ010000018.1:5462-14724 GCA_964362905.1 uncultured Ignavibacteriaceae bacterium | reverse complement strand
CAAGAAGATCGAAGCCGCCCAAGCCCAGGCGAACGCATGAGCAAGATCACCGAGACTTTCACGAACATCTTCAAGATCCAGGAGTTGCGGGAGCGGTTGCTCTTTACGGCGCTCCTCCTGATCGTTGTTCGCATCGGGTCGCATGTCACGCTCCCCGGTGTCGATGCCGCACTGCTCGCAGACACGATCCGTCGCAGCAGCGAGAACACGATGTTCGGGCTCTACGACCTGTTCGTGGGGGGTGCATTCAGCAACGCGGCCGTTTTTGCGCTCGGCATCATGCCGTACATCAGCGCGTCGATCGTTATCCAGCTGCTGGGCGCCGTGATTCCCTACTTCCAGAAGCTGCAGAAAGAGGGGGAGGATGGCCGCAAGAAGATCACGCAGTACACGCGGTACGGGACAGTGCTCGTGTCATTGCTGCAAGCCAGCGGCGTTGTCGTCAAACTGCTCGCGACCGACACGCCGGCCGGGCCGATCGTGCCCGAGGCCGTCCGCGGATTGGGATTCACGATCAGCACGGTGATCATTCTTACGTCGGGCACCATTTTCATGATGTGGCTCGGCGAGCAGATCACTGAGCGGGGCATCGGAAACGGCATCTCGCTCATCATCTTCATTGGCATCATCGCCCGCTTCCCGCACGCGGTGCTTGATGAGGGCCAGTTGGTCACGTCGGGCGCCCGCAATCTCATCGTCGAGCTCGTGATCTTCGCGGCCATGGGTGTCATCGTCGCGGCGGTCATTCTCGTGACGCAGGGGACCCGGCGCATCCCGGTGCAATATGCCAAGCGCGTCGTAGGCCGCAAGGTGTACGGCGGCGTCACGCAGTACATTCCGCTGCGCGTGAACACGGCGGGCGTCATGCCCATCATCTTCGCGCAGACGGTCATGTTCATTCCGCAGATCGTGTTCTCCTTCTTTCCGGAGAGTGAGTTCGTGCAGATGGTGCAGACCGAGTGGTTCTCGTATGACTCGTGGACCTATTCGTTCATCTACGCCATCATCATCGTCTTCTTCACGTATTTCTACACCGCCATCGCCTTCAATCCGAAGGATGTGGCGGATAACATGAAGCGGCAGGGCGGATTCATCCCGGGCATCCGGCCGGGTTCGCACACCGCCGATTTCGTCGACAACATCCTGACGAAGATCACGTTGCCCGGGTCGGTGTTCCTGGCGTTGATCGCCATTCTGCCGACGGTCCTGATCAAGATGGGCATTACGCCGAACTTCGCATCGTTCTTCGGCGGGACGAGCCTGCTGATCATCGTCGGAGTCGCGCTGGACACGTTGCAGCAGGTCGAGTCGCATCTGCTCATGCGTCACTACGCCGGCTTCATGAAGAGCGGCAAGTTGCGCGGACGACGCGCCTGACCGACGCGGGATGGTCCGGACCAAGAGCCCGCGCGAGCTGGACCGGATGCGGGAATCGTGCCGCATCGTGGCGGAGGTCCTCCGGTTGGTCGAAGGCCGCGTGCGGCCGGGCGTGACCACGGAAGAGTTGGATGCGGCCGCCGAAGAGTTTATTCGGTCGCAGGGAGGCGTTCCGGCCTTCAAAGGATACGGCCATCCGAGCAACCCGTTCCCGGCGACGCTGTGCACGTCGGTGAATGAGGAAGTGGTCCACGGCATTCCGGGCCGTCGCGTACTGCAGGATGGGGAGATCGTATCGGTGGATGTGGGTGTGCTAAAGGGTGGATGGTACGGCGATGCGGCGCGCACCTTCGCCGTCGGGAAGATCGATCCGGAAGTTCGGCGGTTGCTCCAGGTTACCGAAGGATCACTCGAGCGCGGTATTGCGGCGATGTGCCGTGGGAATCGAGTGCACGACATTTCAGCGGCCGTGCAACAGCACGTGGAGGCCGCCGGGTTTTCCGTGGTTCGTGATCTCTGCGGACACGGGGTGGGCAAAGACCTGCACGAAGAGCCGAGCGTGCCCAACTTCGGCAAACGGGGCACCGGCGCGACGCTCGTCGACGGCATGACCCTCGCGATCGAGCCGATGGTGAACGGGGGCGGCTGGCAGGTGAACGTGTTGGAGGATGGTTGGACGGTGGTCACGAGGGACGGAAAACCCTCGGCGCATTTCGAGCATACGGTGGCGCTCGTCAACGGGCAACCGGAGATTCTGACGCAGTAACGCCGCCACAGGAGGCGGCCGACAAGAGTGGCAAAACAAGGACCGATCAAGCTCGATGGTGTGATCACGGACACGTTGCCGAACGCGACGTTCCGGGTGAAGCTCGACAACGCCGTCGAGATCCTCGCGCACATCTCCGGGAAGATGCGGATGCACTACATCAAGATCCTGGTGGGCGACCGCGTGACCGTTGAAATGTCGCCGTACGACCTGACCAAAGGACGCATCACCTATCGGTATAAATAGAGGCAGGCATGAAAGTTCGTTCGTCCGTCAAAAAGATCTGCGAGAACTGCAAGATCATCCGTCGCAAAGGGGTCGTGAGAGTGATCTGCAAGAACCCCAAGCACAAGCAACGTCAAGGTTAACCGAGGAGCGGCAACGTGGCACGAATCGCAGGCGTGGACCTTCCCAAGAACAAGCGGGCCGAGATCGGCCTGACGTACATTTACGGCATCGGTCGTGCGACCGCCCTGGAGATCCTGGCCAAGGCGAAGATCGATCCCGGCAAGCGCGTGGCCGAACTCAGCGACGAGGAAGTGGCCGCCATCCGGTCGATCATTCAGAACGACCTGAAGGTCGAAGGCGCGCTCCGGAGCGAGATGCAGCTGAACATCAAGCGATTGATGGACATCGGCTGCTATCGCGGGTTGCGGCACCGCAAGGGACTGCCGACGCGGGGCCAGCGGACGCGCACGAACGCTCGGACCCGAAAAGGCAAACGGAAGACCGTGGCCGGCAAGAAGAAGGCCGAGAAGAAGTAGCCGGACCGATGAAGAATCGATCCGGACACTGAGGAGACCATTGTGGCAAAAACAACCAGCGCACCCGTTACAAAAAAGAAAAAGAAGGTTCACGTCGACGCCAATGGCAAGGCGTTCGTCAAGGCGACCTTCAATAACACGATCATCACGCTGACGGATACATACGGCAATGTGATCGCGTGGTCGACCTCCGGGAAGAACGGATTCAAGGGTTCCCGCAAGAGCACGCCGTTCGCCGCGCAGGTGGCAGCGGAGATGGCGGCGAAGGAGGCCTACGATCTCGGGTTGCGCAAAGTGGAAGTGTTCATCAAAGGCCCGGGTGGCGGACGCGAAGCGGCCGTCCGGTCGCTCCAAACGGCGGGTCTCGAAGTGACGATGATCCGCGACATCACCCCCATCCCGCACAACGGCTGCCGCGCGCCGAAGCGGCGCCGGGTCTAATCGAAGGTTGACAGGAGACGTATGGCACGGTACACGGACGCCAGTTGCAAGTTGTGCCGCCGGGAACGGCAGAAACTGTTCCTCAAAGGCACCAAGTGTTACACGGAAAAATGCCCGATCGACAAGCGCGCCTACCCGCCCGGCCAGCACGGCCAATCGCGGCGCCAGCGCATTTCCGAGTACGGCGTGCAACTCCGGGAAAAACAGAAGGTGCGACGCATCTACGGCCTGCAGGAGACGCAGTTCCGGAACTACTTTGAACGTGCCAACCGCGCCACCGGCCGGACGGGCGATGCGCTCGTGAAGCTTCTCGAGCGCCGTCTGGACAACGTGGTCTTTCGGTTGGGGTTCGCCCCGTCCCGGAAATCGGCGCGGCAGCTCGTCGTGCACCGCCATTTCACGGTGAACAAAGAGATCGTGAACATACCGTCCTACCTCGTCAAGGCCGGTGACGTGATCCAAGTGCGGGAGCACAGCAAGAAGCTGGAACTCATCCACGGCTCCATGAAGCGCGTCAAAGACAACGCGCTCTCGCCGTGGCTCAGCCTCGACAAGGCGAACCTGTCGGGCACGTTCCTGAATGTTCCGGAACGGGCCGACGTGCCGTTGAACGCGAACGAACAGCTGATCGTCGAATTGTATTCGAAGTAATGCGTCGCCCGGAGTGCGTCTCACACCGAGCCGCCTCCACAGGAACTTGAGGACCGCAGACCGCCTATGAGCACAACATTCGTTCAGATGCCCGAAAAAGTGGAACTGGATGCCGCCGCCTCCTCCGGGTCGTTCGGCCGGTTTATCCTCCAGCCCCTTGACAAGGGGTTCGGCGTCACCATCGGCAACTCCCTGCGCCGGGTGCTGCTCTCGTCCCTCCCTGGTTCGGCCATCACGGCGATCCGGGTGGACGGCATCCAGCACGAGTTCTCCACCATCAAGGGTATGGTGGAAGACGTCGCCGACTTTGTCCTCAACCTGAAGCAGGTGCGCCTCCGGGCCACCAACAAAAAGGTGGGGAAGGTCATGATCCCGGTGAAGGGTCCGGGCGCGCTCACCGCCGCCCATATCGCCAAGGCCTCTCCGGAAGTGGAGATCCTCAACCCGGGCCTGCATCTCGCGCAGCTCGGAAAGGACGCGTCGTTCGACCTGGAGATCAAGATCGGACGCGGCAAGGGCTACGTGCCGTCCGATGAGAACAAGTCGGCCGAGGAACCGCTGGGCACGATCGCCATCGATTCGATCTTCACGCCCATCCGGAATGTCCGCTACACCGTCGAGCCGACGCGCGTTGGCGGCCAAACGGATTACGAGAAGCTGACGATCGAGATCGAGACCGACGGTTCGATCGACCCGCAGGAAGCGCTGACCCACGCGGGCAAGATCCTCCGCGACCACATCCAGCTGTTCATCAACGTGGGCCAGGAGCCCGCCGCCGAAAAGACCGATTCGGCAGAGGAGGCTGAGGCGGGCCACGTGCGCAAACTCCTCCGCATGTCGGTGGACGAGTTGGAACTCTCCGTTCGCTCGCATAACTGCCTGCGCTCGGCCAACATCAAGACCATGGCGGACCTCGTTCGTCGGACCGAATCGGAGCTGCTGAAGTTCCGCAACTTCGGCCGCAAATCGCTCGCAGAGCTGTCGGAGATCGTGGACCAGTACGGCCTCACCTTTGGCATGGACGTCGACAAGTACCTGAACGACGGTAACGACTAACCCGAACCGGGAAACGGAACTTTATGCGGCATCAGAACTCCGGACGCAAACTCAAGCGCACTGCCAGCCACCGACGGGCCACCCTGTCGGCGCTGAGTGTGGCGATCATTACGCACAAGCGAATCACCACGACGGTCGCCAAGGCCAAAGAGGCCCGGATGGTCGTGGAACGCCTCATCACCCGCGCGAAGAATGCCGTGGCGGGAGAGACGGGCGAGAAGCCGAAGAACATCCATGCACGACGCATCTGCTTTGCCTTCCTGCGCGATCGTGCGGCATTGACGACCCTGTTCTCTGACATCGCCCCCAAAGTGGCGCAACGGCCGGGCGGATACACCCGCGTGGTCAAGCTGGGACGCCGCAAGGGCGACGGTGCGGAGATGGCGGTGATCGAGCTGGTCGACTTCCAGGTGGGCGCCGAAAAACCCACAGCGAAGCCGGCCGTCAAGTCGGCCGCCAAGAGCGGCCGCAAGAAGACAACGAAGAAGAAGGTGGCTGGCGAAGCCCCCGCCACCGAGGCGGCAGCGACCGCTTCGGCCGGCGCCTGATCTCCGGGCGAGCGCGCCCGTTGCTGCAGCACCTGAAGGACCGAACGCGTTGTCACGACGAGGAACATCCATGCTCAAGATCACGTCCGCGGAGTTTTTGCAGGGAGTCGCTGACCTTCGTCAGTTGCCGAAGAATGAATTGCGGGAGATCGTGTTTATCGGACGGTCGAACGTCGGCAAATCCTCGCTCCTGAACAAGCTGTGCAATAAGCGCAATCTGGCCCGGTCCAGCAACACTCCCGGCAAGACCCGCGAGATCAATTACTACATCATCAACAACGGTTTCTATTTCGTCGACCTGCCCGGCTACGGCTACGCGAAGGTACCGGAACAGATGCGCGCGGGATGGAAAAAACTCATCGAGGAGTTCCTGCAGCGGGGCGAACCCATCGCGCTCGCCATGCAGCTCATCGATGCACGGCAGGAGCCCACGCCGCTCGACCTCATGATGATGGATTGGCTCGAGTACTACGAGGTTCCGTACCTGCTCGTTCTGACGAAATCGGACAAGCTGCCGTTCAGCAAGCTCGGCAAGACAATCGAGGGTTACCGCGAACGATTCCACAGCCAGCTGACCGATGGATGCTGCCACGGGGTCGTTCCGTTCTCCATCATGAAGGCCGAAGGGCGCACCGACGTGCTGAAATTGATCACCGATCATCTGGACGAGCGCCCGCAAACGAAGAAGAAAGCGGTCTAACGGACTGCCGATCATCCAACATATGCAGAGCACCATGAAGGGCATCGGCAATCGTCGATGCCCTTCTTCTTTTTCATTCATTCCCTCCCTATATTGTGGTGAGCAATTTCCCGCCATCGTTCACCTCTTCGCCGACGTCGCCATGATCAAGAAACGACTCTTCACACCCGGACCGACCCCGATCCCGGAGACGGTCATGCTCCGCATGGCGGAGCCGATCATTCATCATCGCAACCCGGAATTCGCAGAGATCCTTACCCGGGTCCATGAGAACCTGCAATACCTTTTTCAAACGAAGAACCCTGTTGTCATTCTGACGTGCTCCGGCACGGGCGGGGTCGAGGCCACGTTCACGAGCCTCTTTTCGCCCGGCGACACGGTCATTGCAGCGAATGGCGGAAAGTTCGGCGAACGGTGGGTCAAGATGCCGAAGGCGTTCGGACTCAACACCGTTGAACTGAAAGTCGAATGGGGCAAAGCCCCGACCGTGGACCAGATCCGCGGGTTGCTCAAGCAACATCCCAACGCCAAGGCCGTCTACCTCGTCCACTCGGAGACTTCGACCGGCGCCGCGACCGATGTGAAGACCCTCGCCGCCGTCATCCGTCAGGAATCCGACGCTCTCGTCTGTGTCGACGGGATCACGGCTGTCGGTGCTCACGAGCTCCGCTTTGACGACTGGGGCATTGATGTCTGCGTCACGGGGTCGCAGAAAGGGCTCATGATCCCTCCGGGCCTGGCCTTCGTGGCCGTCAGCCCGCGCGCGATCAAGGCCATGGAGACCTCCACCTTGCCCAAGTTCTACTTCGATCTCCGCAAGGCGGTAAAATCGTGGGAGAAGAATGATACACCCTGGACGCCCGCCGTCAGTCTGGTGATCGGGGTGGATGCCGCCCTCCAGATGATCCGCCAGGAAGGGATCGAGAAGATCTGGGAGCGTCACAAGAATCTGGCGACGGCTCTGCGCGCCGGCATTGAGGCGATCGGGCTCAAGTTGTTCTCGGAGACCCCGTCGTATGCGGTCACTCCGGTCTGGGTGCCGGAAGGGGTGGAGTGGAAGGCGTTCAACAAGATCATCAAGGGAAAGCACGGCATCACGATCGCCGGCGGTCAGGACGATTACACCGGCAAGATCTTCCGCATCGCGCATCTTGGGTACTACGACTCGCTGGACATGGTCACCATCATGGCGGCGGTCGAGTGGTCGCTGGCGGAGTGCGGCTACCCCGTCAAACTCGGGACGGGCGTCGGTAAAGTGATGCAGAAACTGATGTCCGCCTAACGATTCGTTGGCAGTGAAATTGTAGAGATGGACCGCAAAGGCGCAAAGAATGGATTTGAGGGAAACTTCATTGTTGATTAGAACTCATCTCAATAACGTGTCAGCGACTAAACCACCCAGTCGTTCCCGCACGATTCTGGCGGGGACCGCTCTTTTTCAACATCGCGACCCCCGAGCCCGGCCTAAGATATGCCGGGCCAGGCGCCAGCATTCGGGGGCGACTTGCCTGATTTTTGAGACCGCTACTATCCTCCTTTGTGCTTCAGCGGCTCAGCGGTTTTTTCCCAACACGATGATATCATAGGTACGAAAATCATGAAGATCCTGATCAGCGACCCGGTGGAACAGGTCTGCACAGACATTCTTACGGCGGAGGGCTTCACCGTCGTTAACAAGCCGGGCATCAAGCCCGACGAGCTCAAAAGCATCATCGGGGAGTATGACGCCCTCGTCGTGCGCAGCGTAAGACAGGTCTCGGCCGACATCATTGCTGCGGGAACGCAGCTCAAGGCCATCGGCCGGGCCGGGGCGGGGGTGGATAACATCAACGTCGAGGCGGCGACGCGGCGCGGCGTGATCGTCATGAACACCCCGGGGGGAAACACCATTTCGACGGCGGAGCATACGATGTCGCTCATGCTCGCGTTGGCGCGCAACATCCCGCAGGCGAACGAATCGTTGAAGGCGGGCAAGTGGGATCGCAAGAAGTACACGGGCACGGAACTGTTCGGCAAGACCGTCGGCGTCGTGGGGCTCGGGAAAGTGGGGAGGGAAGTGGCGACCCGATGCCGGGCGTTCGGCATGCACGTGATCGGGTACGACCCCGTGCTGTCCGCGGACGTCGCCGCACGAGAGAACATCGAACCCGTGACGCTCGACGAGATCTACACGCGATCCGACATCATCACCGTCCATACCCCGTTGAACGACGAGACACGGAATCTCCTGGGCGACAAGACGCTGCCGAAGTGCAAACCGGGTGTTCGGATCATCAACTGCGCCCGCGGCGGCATTGTCGACGAAGCGGCGGTGTTGACGTTCCTCGAGCATGGACACGTGGCGGGGTACGCGATGGACGTGTTCGTGAAGGAGCCGCCGGGCGATCATCCGTTGTTGAAGCATCCGCGCGTGGTGGCGACGCCGCACCTCGGCGCGTCGACGGAGGAAGCGCAGGAAAAGGTGGCGAAACAGATCGGAGAACAACTGGCCGACGTGCTGAAGCAGCGCGGCATCGCGGGTGCGGTAAATGGCGAGGCGGTGCGCTATGCCTTTCGCAGCGACCTCCGTCCCTTCATCAAGTTGGGAGAACGCTTGGGGCGGTTGCAGGCGCAGATGATGTCCGGCCAGTTGCGGCGACTGGTGCTGGCGCTCAGCGGGAGCGTTCCGGCCGGCACCGCGGAGGCCGTCTCCGCATCGGTGCTGACGGGCGTCCTCTCGCACCTGACCGAGCAGGTCAACCTTGTGAACGCTCCCATCCTCGCCCAGGAGATGGGTGTCGTGCTCGAGGTGGCGAAGGACGGAGGTTCGTCCGCGTACACAAACCAGATCTCGCTCACCGTGGAGACCGACAAAGAACGGCGGACATTTGCCGGGACCGTCTTCGGGCCCGAGTTGATACGCCTGGTGGAGTGCGATGGATTCAAACTGGAAGTGAACCCGGAGGGCCACATGCTCTTA
>CAYIHQ010000018.1:0-5452 GCA_964362905.1 uncultured Ignavibacteriaceae bacterium | reverse complement strand
CTATCGTAACGTCGATCGTCCGGGCATGCTGGCCAAGGTCGGCTCGGAACTGGCGGCGGCCGGCATCAACATTGCCGGATTGGCTCTCGGCCGCGACAAGCCGGGCCAGACCGCTTTGACGATCATCAGCGTAGATTCGCCGATTCCGGCGGAAATTCTGAGCAGGGTGGGGAGGATCGAGGGGGTATTCGAGGTCCGGACGGTATCGCTGTAGCGGGGTGGCACCAAAACGGGCCGGGGAGGGCAGGGAGAGGGTATCGATTGGAGGTAAAGGATTTATGAAGATTTCCTCATCGGGGGCTTGACAAACACCCCCTTCCGTTCTATATTTTGCCATTGGACGTGCGCTGTATCACGATTGTTCCACGTTACAGCTCCGAAAGGAGGCCCATTCGACGACCCTCGTGCAGGATCATCAGTAGTGCAGCGCGAGGAACGCACAGTTGACACAGTATCCCACACCACTGCCGCACGGATCAAGGTGAGATCGGTGCGGATGCAAGCAGTCACCCCGTTTTCATTTCAGTCAAATCTCCACTAGAAGGAGGTTCTGTATGCTTCGCAAGATTGCGTTGGCCCTGTCCGTCCTGCTGCTCGTGCCGATCGTCTTGCTCGCGCAAGACGGTAAGTTGCGCGGCAAGGTGACCGACAAAGAGTCGGGCGAGCCCTTGATCGGTGCAAACGTCCTCGTGGACGGCACCAGTCTCGGAGCGGCGTCCGATGTCAACGGCGAGTACGTTATTCTCAGCGTGCCGTCCGGCATCTACACGGTCAAGTCCACATACATCGGGTATGCCCCGGTGACAATTTCCAACGTGCGCGTTCTGTCCAACCTCACTACGTCGCAGGACATTGCCATGTCCAGCACATCCGTCCAGGCGAGCGAAGTGGTGATCACGGCCGAGCGCCCGTTGATTCAACGCAACACCACCAATACGGTTCGGGTGGCCACGCTGGAGAACCTAGCGTCGTTGCCGGTCCGGGGTTTGCAGAACATCGTGGCTCTCGAGGCGGGTGTCGTCGAGCGCGGCGGGAACCTGTATGTGCGCGGCGGTCGCGCCGGCGAGGTGGCCTACACGATCGACGGTTCGGGCACAACGAACCCGTACTTCAATTCGAACAACATCAACACCATCCAGGAAGCGATCGAGGAGATCCAGGTGCAGGCGGGCGGCTTCACGGCCGAATACGGCGGCGCCATATCGGGTCTCGTCCGCACCACCACGCGGACCGGTAGCAGCAAGTACCAGTTCACGCTCGATGCGCAGACGGACGACTTCGCGAAGCCGGGCGAAGAGTTCCTTGGAACAAGCTCCCGCGGATATCGCAACGTCGTGTTGACGGCGGGCGGACCGATCATGACGAACAACATCCGATTCTTCGTCGCCGCCCAGCACAACTACCTCCGAAACCGGCAGTCGACATTCATTGTGCCGTTCCGGTTCGACAGCCTGAAGCAGGATGCCCTTGGATCGCGCGGCATCGCGGCGGCTGGTCAATTGCTGCCGTTCGGCGGTACCCTCGAATACAAGAAGAACTACCTGTATGACAACTGGAACCAGAGCAACCAGTTGCAGGGAACGTTCTTGTTCGACTACAATCCGTTCAAGCTCAAGGTGAGTGGTTCATACGAGTTCCAGAATAATCCCGGCGGTGCCGGCTGGCCCGGAGGCCTCGGTAACTACTATCGGTCGGCGGCGCGCGAAGTGACGATGCCCGACGGCTCGAAGAGGGTCACCAGCCGGTACAACATGAACGAGACGACGCGCTACATGGCTGGCGCCCGGTTCACGCATGTGTTGAGCCAGAGCACGTTCTACGAAGTGGGCGTGTCATATCAGAACCGCTTCGCAGAGACCTTCGACCCGGAATTCAAAGGCGACAAGTTCGCTGACTGGCTCAAGTATCCGGACAGTCTCGAGAACTACAACAAGGGGTACACCACCGGGTGGGATACGCGCTATGGAATTCCCCAAGCGTATTCGGCCATCCAGCAGTTCTTCTTCTCACACGAAAACGCCCCGAACAATGGCTACTTCAAGAACCAGCAGTCTGCGATCTCGGCCAACGTGAGCATCACGTCGCAGGTGAACTCGAACTGGGAATTGAAGGCGGGCGGCAATATCGAAGCGTGGACGATTAGGAACTACAGCTTCGGCAACATCAGCAACTACCTGCTCAACATGGATGCCGATCAGAACGGCGTGTTCGACAAAACCTTCACTCCGATCTATGGGACGGGGGCGGATTCGGACCGCGTGGTCTTCGATCCGGCCTATGTGGAACGCGTGCGCAGCAAGCGGTATGGCGGGATCACCTCCTTCGGCTACAACTATCGTGGCGAAGAGGTGGACGACGGTCCGGAAAAACCCGGCAAGCCCTTCCTGGCCTCGGCGTACGTGCAGAATAAGTTCGAGTATCAGGACCTGATCCTGAACGTCGGCGTGCGGTATGAGTTGCTCGACCCCAAGGGCACGTCGATTCCGCTGGGAGTGCAGAATGACCTCCAGGCTCCTCCGTTCAACTCGGACCTCAACGTTCTGAAAGAGGATAGCCTGCTCGAGACGGATTCGTTCTCGCTGTTGCTCCCGCGTGTCAGCTTCTCGTTCCCTGTGACGGACCGGACGGTGTTCTATGCCCTGTATGGCAAGTACGCCCAGATGCCGTCGCTGAATCAGATGTATTTGGACAACCTGACCCTCAGCGCACTGATCGATCCGTTGAACCGCGTCGGCTACAACCTCGGCGGAGCGACCATTGGCTACATGATGAAGCCCGAGCGGTTGACCCAGTACGAGATCGGTCTTCGCCAGACGATGACGGACAATTTTGCTCTGACGGTCACCGGATTCTACAAGGACACCCGCGACCAGCTTCAGATCGCGCGCGTCTTCAACTCCGTGGGCAACCCGATCTCAACCGCCTACATGAACGAGGACTTCGGCACTCAGAAGGGCGTGGAGTTGACCCTTGAGGTTCGTCGAACAAACCGATTGGCGGCCAAGGTGAATTACTCCCTGTCCGAGGCGCGCGGGACCGGATCATCTTCGCGGACCTCTCAGAGCGCGGTCACGGACGACAATACCAGCCTTGCTCCGCGGTTCGTGTATCCGTTGCAGCACAATCAGACCCATCGGGGTTCCATCGTGTTGGACTATCGGTACGCCAAGGGCGACGGTGGATTCCTGGAGGGATTCGGGTTGAACACGCTTTTCACGTTCAACAGCGGCCACAACTACACCAAGATCCAGGAGCCGCAGAATCTGGGTCAGGCGACTGCGTGGAACATCGGCGTGCGAGCTTTGATCGACGCCCGGACGCGTACCCCGCTTGAGCCGATCAACAGCTCCACGACGCCGTGGGTCTTCAACATGGATATGACCCTCGGCAAGGTGTTCTACCTTGGCATTGTGGACATCGAGCTGTATGCTCGTGTGCTCAACGTGTTCAATACCAAGAGCATCATCAACCTCTATCCGACGACGGGAACCCCGCAGGACGATGGCTGGCTGACTTCTCCTCTGGCTGCCGGGTACCTGGTGATCCCCCAGTACGAGGCGTTCTATCGTGCCGTGAACCTCGCCAATCGCTTTGCGTACATGAACATCGGCGGCGGTGGCGGCCTTGGTCAACAGGGCGGCACGGACATCTATGGATCGCCGCGCGAAATCCGCATCGGCATGAAGGTGGAGTTGTGAGGAATGGGCGGGGCTCGCGGGGAGACCGCAAGTCCCGCATTCTGATGCACGAGACCTTCGACACGTGACAATCCCAGAGAAGGAGTTGCACACAATGAAAGCAAAGATCATTTTCAGAGCTGGTGCGGCTGCGGTTCTTGGCGCCCTCGTCATGGCATTGGCGCTCGCCAAGGAACCCACCGACCGCACAGGCAAAAAGAGCAGTCTGCAAAAAACTACCGGAGATCCGGTCTATGCGGTCTTGAACATCAATAACCTCACCACGTGGGCCCGGTACGACGGCCACTCCAATCACTCCCCCGGCGGCGACGACGGTTTGATCTATCCCCGTGGCACGGGGAGCGTGATCTACCAGGATTGCGTTGCGTGGGGCGGCAAGGTCTTCACCAATGCAGCAAAGACAGCCGTGGCTCCCCGCCAACCCATCCGGGTCGGCGGTGGGTCGTACGGTATCGGAACCCGCGCGGGTGCGGTCACCGGTTCGGGACCAACGGCGGTGGCCGAGTCGCAAAGCGACGCCACAGTGCGGATCTTCCGCATCCGTCGCGACTACTACTCGATGAGCGAAGCCGACCTGACAAGAGACGCGGCGGTCGTGAACGAGATCGCCGAAGGCGCTGTGACGGCATCGTTGCGCGCCGCGGTGCTCAGCGCTTATGCAGATGCCTGGACGAACTGGCCCGCGACGACGAAGGGCGCTCCCTACATCGAGCGCAACGGAACGCCTGGCTACCAGGCGCCTCCGGCCTTCAGCGCCACCTTTACGGTGGACAGCCTCATTGACCAGAACCAGGACGAGCCGGGTGTGTCTGGCTCCGACCCGAATTCCCCGGCCGACCAAGTGATATGGACGGTCTACAACGACCTGCTCGTCGACGAGGCGATCACTTTCGTCGGCTCAGAGTCGATGGGACTTGAAGTGCAGAAGACGGTCTGGGGGTACAAGCGGACGGACGCTCTCGGCAACCTGTACTTCAGCCGGTACAAGCTGATCAACAAGGGTGGCGTCGATACCGACACCACGACAGGCGATCAGCTCGGTGCGTTCTGGATCGATTCGATGTACATCTGCCAATGGTCGGACCCGGATCTGGGAAATGCCGGCGATGACGTGCTCGGTTGCGATACGACGCTATCACTGGGATACATCTACAACGGCAACGCCGTGGACGCCGAGTACGCCGGGTTCAAGCTCGCACCCCCGTCAGTCGGATATGACTTCCTTGGCGGGCCGCTCGTGCCGGCTCCAGGAGACTCTGCCGTCTTCGATCTGAAACGTCGGCAAAACTTCAAGAACTTGGGCATGTCCACGTTCGCCTACTTCTCCGCGGGCTCTCCGTACAGCGATCCTCCGGGCGACTACCTGAACGGCAGTGGTCGGTGGTGGAAGATGCTGCGCGGATTCGCTCCGCTGGGAACTTTCGCGACGCCCGATCAGCCGTACGCGAGCGGAACGTTCCCGGTCTCCAAGTTCCCCCTGTCGGGCGATCCTGTGGCCGGCACCGGCTTCCTGGACGGAAAGGGAACCTCCTCCTCGTTCCCCCCTGGAGATCGTCGCCTCCTGGTCATTACGGGCCCCTTCGCCATGGCTCCGGGTGATACCCAGGAGATCTATATCGGCGTCGTGGCGGGCTTGGGTTCCGACCGTCTCACGAGCGTTGCGGTCATGAAGTTCAACGATCGCTTCGTTCAGAACACGTTTAACGCTCTGTTCCAGGTTCCGCGCGCTCCTGCGGCCCCCGATGTGAAGGTGG
>CAYIHQ010000017.1:6128-15333 GCA_964362905.1 uncultured Ignavibacteriaceae bacterium | reverse complement strand
TTTTTTAAATCCATTTCCTCGACTATTGGGATTATGCCCCTGTACATAATCGCATGATTTACATTTAACAATTCTTCCACATCCACATTTACAAATGTTTTCTGCCAATGATGATACCTCCTAACTATTGCTTTTATAATAATGAAAGTTCTTTCCCAAAATGGTTTTCTCCATTTTCAAAAGCTCTGTGTAAACCTGAATGCCATTGGCGAGGTTGTCCCCTGTGCCCCTATTCGTAGAAAAATCCCCCAGACTAATGCCGCCATCTGAGCCGAACGCCTTTATAGCTGTCATTACATCGATACAAGTCTTATATATTATGGCATTTTGGTATTTTGGTGGTATCGCCGTGCTGCCAATGGATAAGCCTGTATATTCTTCAACGTGGGCTATCGCCCTGTCCACATCATTGTTCATACTGGTGCCGCTCAATGCCGATGGTATATTGTCTATCCGCTTTGAAACCTCTGCCACGATACTTCCCGTATTCATATTTCCCATTATGCGAATTTAATCATGCCATAACTTAACAATGCTGTCAGCACGATTAATCCTCCCGTTGTTATATTCTTCCATATCGTCAATGATGCCACCTGCGTTAAGAGTCCGGGCTTTCCATTGCCCTCTATTTCTTTCCTGATGTACTTAACATCATCTTTCAATTCTTGCCATTCTGTTGCTGAAACCATTAAGTTATCCTCCTGAATATATGCGCTCCTGCTTTCCACAGGAAATTAACGCCATTAACCATGCCAGTCCTGCCTTTCATGTAAAGCGTATTGTTGAGGCTTATCGTGCCAGTGTTTGCAAGGTTCATATAAAATCCACTTATGTTGCAGTAGTCCACTATTGTGCAACTGTCCCCTAAATCAATGCTCCAATTTATCGGGCTTAATGGGCATCCGCAAGTATTTGTTATGCCTTGCATATTGCTTAGATTAACCTCGCCTTCATCATATAAATCAATAGATGTTACTGCGACTTGCCATGCTTCTCCGTTTTGTAGGTTGTCGGATAGCATTTTTGTGTTTCTGTTAGTGTATAAAGATTGAATTTCAGAAGCGGATAAAGAGCGGTTCCACATCATAAGCTGGTCAATTGAGCCATTCATGTGTGTATATAAATCAAACCTAGTCCCTATTCTTGCTCCAAGCGCATTTCCTATTGAATTAGAAGTTCCGGACTCAGTATTATCCTGCGTGCCATTAATGTATACATACTGGTTTGAACCGTCATCCGTTACAACTATATGCGTCCAGGTATTAGCGGGCACAGAGCCAATGCCTGTTATTGAATTTCCTGCGCGATATAATACTACAACCCCTGTGCTGGTAAGATAAAAGTCATAATTACAGTCAGTTCCTCCGCAGTTGCCCGCTCCGCTTGAGACTATTCCAAAAGCTGAATTTGTTGTTGTCGTTTTCCTATTTACCCACGCCGATATTGTAATCTCTCTTGTTAAATTCACGCTTGCGCTTGGATAGATGGTTATGAAATCATCAATGCCGTCAAACTCATAGCATCCGCCTGAGCCTGTGAAAGCTCCGCATGATGCGTTCCATCTTACTATTGTTGAGGCAGTGCCGTTGTCAGTAGTTCCATTGTTTCCAAAGCTTGAATAACCTTTCACATTGCTCGTATTCCCGTTGCTTCCATTGAAATCAAAAGGCATATTCAAGAATGCATCGCTTGTGTTTATTTCTGTTATCTTTACATCGTCAAATTCAACAAACTTATTTAAAGTACTTCCACTTTGTACTAAGTAAAAATAAGTTGATGTTGCAACACTTGTTACATCGAAATATTGCCAATTTGTGCTACTAGTCCCAAGCCATATGTTTCCTGTTCCCCACGTAATATAAGGTATTGCTGTGTCATCTCCTCTAGCATACCCTTTCACACGATATGTTTTTCCAACCGTTACTATATTTTGCAAAGCACCGGGGTTATTTGAACCATTATGTTGTATTCTTAGTACCTGATTACCCTGTCTTGGTGCATTTATTTGTTTAGTTAAATTAGCAAGTTCTGTTGGAGTATAAGAAGACACCCCACTTAATTCCATATCTCCGTCAGCCAAGAGGTTTTCTTGCCCTCTGTCTGTTCTCCAGTCATAAACCAAAGTAGTCGCATCATTGTCATAGTCCAAAGCAGTAGCGGCTATTGTCAAGTTTCCAGTAGTCAGATTGTTATTGTTGCTCGTAAGGGAATTTGACTTAACTATCGGCAGGCTCTTTATTGTCAGCCCTGAACTGCAAGTAGTGTTTCCTTCTGTTGTTGAGTTAAAGGCGGTAAGGCAGGCTTGCCACGTTTCGCCTCTCTCTGTTATGTCTGAATGCACTCTATCATTAACGCCTCTTGAATACATCATAGCCACTTCATTGTCTGAAAGTGTCCTGTTGTAAATCCTTAAATCGTCAATGCTTCCATTCAATCCTTCCAATCCATTTGTTGCTGATGCACTAATTAAAAATGCAGTTCCTATGCCGCTTCCAGTGAAGTTAAACATACCATTTGATGCGCCACCGCCCGCCACGCCATCCTGATAAACCTTTGCAGTAAGATTATTTGAATTTGTGTTATTCCACCAAGAAACGACTATGTGATGCCATGTTCCCATTGTAATGGCAGGCAATGTCTTATAATATGATAATCCCGTTCCTTTATAGATTGTATAAGCATCGGCATAAGATGATATTAACGTATATCCATTTGTATTAGAATTAATAATCCATTCACTTTGCGGATGGTTGTAATCTGATTTAATCCAGACGCTTATTGTGCCTCGTGCTGGATTTATTTTAGATGCAATTGCATCGTCTATCATATATCCCTGAGAAAGTGCTAAATTTGTTGAATGGCTAAACACATAGCAACCGCCACTGCCAGTATAAGCACCGCAAGAAGGATTCCAGACAGGCGGAAGTATATCTGCACTGCCATTATTACCGAAAGTTGCGTTATAGCCGAAAGAAGAATAGTCCTTTATATTACTTGTATTTCCAACACTACCATTAATATCAAACGGCATATTCAAAACTGCGTCAGATTGCACTAACTCGATTTTAACGTCGTCGAATTCAACCCAATGTCCTGCTGAAAGACTATCAGATTTCAACCTCAAATTTACTCCGCCTGACACAAAAATTACATTACAATACTGCCATGTTGTAGAAGATGTGCCCAAACATAATCCCGTTGTGCTTTCATCTATTGCCGGGATAGATGTACCATCCCCCCTATACCATCCTGTTAATTTATATGTTTTGCCGACCGTTAATATTGTTTGATATTCTATACCTGTTGTACTTGCAAGATAAGTTAGGCGTAGAGCTTGAGTGCCACTATGAGGATTTGCAGTACTTTTAGATGGTGTATTTTGAAAGGTCAACCAACTCGCAGTTCCTGCGGCTTCCATATCTCCATCTGCAACAAGATTAAAGCCAACTGTCTTTCGCCAGTCATGAACGATTACAGATGCATCAAAAGATGAACCATTAAAAGCAGTTATATTCTCTGCTGTTGAATTCAATCCGAATGTTGTGTTTATGGTAACAGGACTAACGTCAGGGAGCGGGTCAAACATCCTCACATTATAAATCTCATAATCTTTTGTTGCCTTGTATTTTATTTCAATCTTATCATTTGCAACCTTATTCTGTATGACCTTTGCATAATAAGCCCCGTCCTGCCAGCTTACTTTCATGTTCTTGCCAAACGCAAACGGGCTTTCTATGTCCCTTGTTAAGCCGACCAATTCTCCGAACTTCGTGTATTCAAAATTGATGATTTTGCCCTTGCAGTTAAAGCATTCCAAATATTCTTCTATTAGTACTAACTCAACATCGCTTTTGCTTCCATCAAACATATAAGAATGCACTGTTGTTATGTTGTCTTTCCACATGGAAGTTCTCTTTAGGGTTATAACAGAAGCATAATCAGTAGAAGTTACAGACCTGCTGGAAGCCTTCATTTTAGTGCTCCCATCCCACAAGTAAACATATTCAGTTGCAGAAGGAACCCATTTGCTTCCATCCCATTGCGAGAATATAGTAGAAGTGTCCTTTACTTCAATCTTAACATGCTCTGGCAACACAACATAAATACCCGCAGTAAGAAAAACAAGAACTAAAAATCCAATAACTTTTTTAAGGATAGCCATTTAGCTATACCCCCGCACAATCCGTTGCTTTGTTTTCCCAAACTATGCAGTGGACACCAGTTAGATTATACGATGAAATGTTTATGTCTCCTGTCATGTTTCCACCACTCAAAGGCAAGAATTTGCCATCTGCGTATGATGTTGCAGATGTATTTATTATCAAATCCTTTGCATCCATTATGTTCCTTGCCATACTTTCGTTCCAGCTTTTGTTGTCATAGAAATTAACTGTGCCTTGCGCCAGATTGTCAGTTGTTTTCAAGCCAAAGAAATTGTCAAACATTGTAGAGAACCAAGTAGCAAGAATATTTAGTTTGCCACCATTGTTTTCCATTTGGCTTGTGTTGATTGTGTCTATCGCATCCCAATTATTTGAACTGTTCACATTCAAAAGGGATTCATTGTCTGTTTGGATATATCTTTCATCATAAGTTAAATTGAATAATGAACTTACAAATCCCAACGATGCCCCGTTAAATGACAAAAACCCGCTTATTGAAGTCCAGTTAAACCTGCCATTAAACCACCCCGAGCTTGTGTTCCTTCCAATAGATAAGTCCCCACTGATGGCTACATCTCCTAGGATATTCGCAGATGAGGCATTCAAATAACCGCTTGCATTGATGTTTGCAGCATTAACGCTTGCATTCGTGTCAAGCCAGCCACTTCTCAGGTTTTCCAAGTATGCGCCAAGCGCGAATAAAATCCTCTGACCCAATGTAATGTTTTTATCCACATACAAATCTCCTGCAGACAAATTCACAGGCATATAAAATCTGTCAAAATCAAGAGTAATGTTCTGCCTGTTCCATGTCGTCTTGGCGAGATACCACTTTCCCGTATTTGCGTCAAGGCTCCAGTTTACATTGCCGTTTGCAGTATTCCCTTCCAGAACATGCTGCAAAACAGAGCCATTAAAAGCATATACTTTAAACGTGTTGGTTAATATATCCGTTGCATTCATTGCATAAATAACATTATCTGAAACATTTGTGAATGTGATGTTGGGCATACTCATATTGCTGAAACTTTCCTTGATGAGAACATACCCTTGCACAGTAAGATTATTCTTAACATTCGTTTCGCCAAGATACATCTTATCGTCTGAGAAATTATTATCCCTCACAAAATCAAGGCGTGAAGTCCATGGGTTAAACAATGTTCTGAATCCGGCACTAACTAATGTAGTTAGCAACAATATTCCAATAATATATAAGACAAATTTTTTATTCATTGTGTTCTCCTATGAATATGAGCCTGTTGCATAGTTGTCCCAAACATTGTCAAAATTATTGTCGCCATCCATAAAATCAACAGCGGTAACATTATTCCCAGTATAAGTCAATTTCCTTATCTGCCAACCTGCCGCGCTGGTTGCTGTCCCCGCCTTCGCCAGTCCAATGTATGTCGGCAATCCGCTGGCGTTGTAAACCATTCTCTGCTTTAAGGTTGCCGCTTCATGCAGAACCTTTGAGTTCCCATCCCGCTGTTGTTCCATGTCAAGTACCATTTTTACCTCATCTTGCAATGCTGATAATGGCATTGTGAGCATTCCCATAGTTTTTCATTATCAACATTTTTTAGGACTTTCATTTCCCCGCCACATTTATGGCAGGCAAATACAGGAGTCTCTTTAGGCAATTCCCGTTTTACTTCCACAGGCAAATCTGCCGCTGGCTCTGCAATAACTTCCTCTTTTTCCTCAGCATCCATTTCTGGTTCAGCATCTTTCTTTCTTTTTGCCATTATTCCTCCTATCTATATTTTACCATTATTGTCGGGTAAGTAAGGTTACTTGCGGATACAGCCTTTGTAGCAGAAACCGCAGTATGGTCTCCGGCTGTGCTCAGATTACAGATGTGAACTTTGTCTCTGTCTTCCCATAGTCCGCCTTTCATCTTTCCCTCCCAATTCTCTAAATAAAATAAAAAAAATAACTACCAAAGGTAAACTAATGCGTTTCCTTCTGAGCCTGCACCTGCTAAAGCCACACCTCTTGGAGCACTTCCTGCACCAACCGCAGCCACAGTATTTAATGCCGCCCCAGCACCCATCATAATGGATGCCCCATTATTGATAGTGCCTTCTGCGGTAAGGAAACACAATCCCCTTGCTAACACATTCACAGTCGCTCCACTGGCAACCGATGCTACAGCAACCCCTATGGGTGCCTGAGTACTTGCCGCCGCCGCCCTCGCCCTCAATGATGCCCCACCGGCTGCCCCAGATACTGTAGTCCACATTCCACCTGAAATGGCTGTTTCTGCTGCAAACTGCATAATATCGCCCTGCAAATAGGGGCTGCCCGCCGTGTTAAATATAGATGCTGGGGTTACAATTGAGCCTGCCAAAAGCAAAGTGTTTCCACTTATAACAGATGCCACTGCCTTCATAGCAACCACACTTCCAGCGGCAAAGAGATTAAGCCCACTTACAAAAGAATCAGTGCAAATGGAGCCAGTCATAAACAAATTTCCAACTTGACTTCCCGCTTGCCCCAATTCTTCATATCCCAAACCATCAATCATACCTGACATTTTTCACCTCCTAGTGAAAAAAATAAAAAAGACAGCCTCATTATGAAGTTGTCACTTTAGCAATGGCTTCCGCCCTGACATACCTCATCTTGAGTCTCTGCGTTATGACGCAGCCGTTAGAGTCGAGCAACGGGAGAGCAAAATCCTCCACTGTCACCGGTCTCTTCTCAGCGATAAGGTATCCCTGTGCCCTGTCGAAAACGTACGAGCTTGTAGTCGTCATTCCGGCATTAGTCGAAACCTTGTAGACCCTCATGGCGTAGATGACTCCTAGGAATCCCCTAATCTGCATCTCGTTGCTGCCATGCTTGTCAGCCTCGGCGAACGTGTCTATGTTCCTTATATCGTTAGCAACTTCCATGCCGACGAGATAGGTTGTAGCCTCATAGTCTGCGTCTTCAAGGTACTGCATCGCCCTTGTGATGTTAGCCACCGTGATAGCCGCTCCGCCAGATACAGTGTTCGATGCGCTGTCGAGCTGGGTTATGATGAGGGAGGTTTCATTCTCCGCCATTCTCTTTCCAGCCCGCGCGATGTTCCTCTGTATGAGGTTCCACTTGCCGTCTTCCATCATTTCCCTTGTTATCCTCAAAGCCACGCCGTACTTTATCGGCTTGACGTTGAATGTGGTGTATGATGGCGTATCCATCGGTGCCTCGGAAAACTCCCCAAGCGCCCTGATTTTCAGTGTGTCAGGTGTCTCCAAGTCAACATCCACAGATGAGCCGGGTATGTCCCCGGGTCCCAAATAGAACGCCGCCTCAGACCTTGGTATGAGTGCCTTCTGCACTTCCCCTATAAGTGTATCGTAAATCTTCTTCACGATAAGCAGGGAACCTTCTGTCCCTTTCGCCGTTGAAAGGAACTCTTTTACATATTTGAAGTCGTTCATTTTTTGTTCCTCCTATACCTGTCCAACTTGGATAACGCAATAGCCTTCAGAGCCTGCATAAGTCAGCGCCCTTCCGATTGCCTGCAATCCGATGCTTCCCAATGCCGCAGTGTACGGCACAACGCCGTCCGCCCCATTGGCGATAACCGGACCTCCGCCCACAACTGTCCCTTCCGCGCCAACAATGAACATTCCCGCTGTCGCTACAGTCAGCAATGCCCCCGATGCCGCGTTATGGGTTGCGATTCCGTTGAAATATAGCCCGCTAGCCTTGGCGAATATCAAGTCGTTCGCTGTAAAGCTTGTCAGTCCTGATATGTTTACCGCTGCTGTTCCGCCAGAGCAGAAAACAAACTGCCCGCCAGAAAGCACTTCCATAGCATAACCTGTTATTGTCCTAGGCACTCCGCCATCGGCAACAGGCACGTATTGAGTTGTAAATGCCATTTTTTAGTTCCTCCTATCCCCTTACTCTAAAGGATTCTGCGGTGTCGTTTGCGAACTTGCCTTTATCTTCGGGCATTTTCCACAGGGCGAATCCCTTGTTGGTCTGCTCCATGCAGTAGCCCTCACACGATTCCGCCACCTTAGCTGTTTCGGCGTCCTTTGTTTTAAAGGCTGCCTCCGTCTTTTCCTTTGCGCTCTTGAGTTCTGTAACCTCTCCCTTCAGAGCCTTGACTTCTGCCAGCAACATTGCTGTTGCCTCCATCAAACCTGCATCTGCTTTCTCCATTGCGGGAGGTGCAGATTCAGTCGCTGGTTTCTCTTCCTTTGTATCAGCCATAACTTTCTCCTCCTTTTTTATTTCTTCATTCTGAGTCTTTGCAGGCTCATCTTGAACATCCTCGATTTTCTTTTCTTCAAAATCTTTGCAAATTATATCTAATTCTTCCTGTGTCAAATCATTAAAAGATTCTATGGATTGTTTTATTTGTGTGTCTTTAACACCCGCACAACTTATGATGGAAAGTTCCAACCCCTCCAAATCTATCGCCGTGGCATAAATGTCATCGTCGCTTTCCTTCACCATCTTTCCGGCGATTGCACCAATGGAAACTTCCTTTAATCTGCCATCTTGCAGTCTTTCCTTCACCTTAATGCCTTCGGGGTCTTTAACCCAACCCTCAAAATTCACTATGCCTTCTGCGGTAGATGATGTTTTCACAACCAAACCGATATTTTTGCTGACGTCATTGTGCATATGGTCTATGAGGATGGGTCTTCCTTCCATGGTCGGGGCGAATTTCTTTAATTCCTCTATTGTATATCTTACCCCATTTCTACTGACACATGGTCTTATGGCGATGCCATTCACCTGTAACCTGTCGTCCGTCTCCATTATGCGACAACCCCTATCGTGCCGTTGATTATGATTGGGATGTTTTCCGCGATTATCAAACGTCCTTTATCGTCCCGCTTCTCCGCTTTCAGACGATGCGCGTCAAGGCTTTCTGTTATTGAAGAATCTGTTTTTTCACTCGGCATTTTTCCATCGTGTGTCTTCTTCCACATTGTGGTTGCCATAGCGCGAGCTTTGCCCTCTGCGTCTTTATCTGTCATCTCTGGATTCTTATCCATTAAGGATTTCTTAATCGCTTTCACCATATCCTCAAA
>CAYIHQ010000017.1:0-6028 GCA_964362905.1 uncultured Ignavibacteriaceae bacterium | reverse complement strand
ATCTTCTTGGTCTAACGTTGGTTTGCCGGAATTACAGTCGTGAATACAGTCTCCTCCTCCGAATTCAGAGTAAAGGAAATTCTGCTGACACCTCGGGCACCTCTTTATCATTTAGGAACCTCTTGGACACTACGCCACGTGCACCTGCATAAATTGTGAGCGGGAATCTGCCCTTGTGCCTCTCCCAATGTCATTATCTTTCCATATTGTCCTAAACAAAAATCACATGTTCTTTCCGAGGGACTGCTCATCCACGAAACTTTCTCAACATTTGAATCTTTGTAATGTTCCAATAGCCCCGTATTGCTTAATCTCGATGTTTCTGTCCTCGCAATCATCAAGGAGCGATACTTGGCTGATAGCTGCAATTTCAATTCTCCTTCTTTATCCAATTCCAATTTTCCCTCATCTCCAATCTTGTATCTGTCTTTCGGCTTCACCACTGTTTTTATGGAATTACTTATTTGACGAATAGTCCAGTCATCTCTGATGGCAGTATCCATTATGCCCCTCATGCTCTTTACTTGCCTTGCTGTGAATTTCCCTGCGGCAACTTCCTCTGCATTTTTGGCTGCCAGATTTTCAAAATTATCCTTTGCAATAACTTTTAAAATCCATTTTTTATAATCACCAAAATTAAAATTGAGCCACTCCTTCAAAGAATAATCCTTCTTCTCCTCTTCCTCCCAGTCCACACCCTCCTCGCACGTGCACCTTGCGTGCTCATGCAGACATTCAGATTTCTCCCCGGGAACTTCTGGTTGTTTTATTTTATCTTCCTCTTTTCTCCTCTCCTGCGCCGGAGCTTCCTCTACCTGTAAATCAAGCATCTTCGCCACTTCTACCTCGATGGAAACCCTCAGCCCTTCGCTGAGCATGGGGTTCTTCAGCATGTCGGAATAGAACGCCAGCTTCTTGTTCTTCTCGTCCTGCGAAGGCAGTCCCCAAATGATATCTATTTCCGCCACTAACCCCTGTGCTTTAAGGAATGGCTTGCAAATCTGTTCTATCAAAACTTGTTCTGCCTCTTCCTGCAAGCTGAATACAACCTTATCGAATGCCTCACTCTGCTTGTTAGCCAAACCCTCGGCAACATTCCCTTCCCCCAGCAACACCTGCGGAACCTGCACAGAAGTGTAATATTGCTTCCAGTCGAAATCAATAACAAAACTAAATTTCTCCCCAATCTGCCCGAAGTCTATGACTTTCGGCTCACACAAATAACTGGTGGAAAACTCCGTCTTGTTATTGAGATAATCCTGCTCCTTACCCCAACTTGCCACATCTGCGGCAGATGGCTCCAATAGTTGCCCATTAACAATACCGCCCATCCTCCACCAGATTGGGGCATTCGCCTTCCTGTTCTGCAAAGTGTGCAAGTCCAGAGAAGATTTGCAGATATCATCTATGTATTTCATAGCGGGGTAAATCAACCCTATGCCATAATATTTTATCTTATTAACGTTAAGAACCGCAACATTTTTCCTGTCCAATGGTATTTCTTCTGTCTTCCCTTCAACTGTCAAAACCTGACTTGCCCCGGCATAATTTCCCTTTTCATATTTCAGGAAAAATGTTTCCGGGTCAATCTGCTTGTAACCATTAGGACTCCCTTTATCATCTGTACTTATCTCCATGCCAGAGCATCCGAGAAGATAACCGTATTTCATCCACTCCTTTACATGCCCAAAAAGGAACATCTCTTTGAAATGCTGATTAAGCAAAGTTTCAGCCTTGGTATTTTTGCTTTTCACATAGAATCCGGGACCCAAAACATAATCCACATACTTATTGACGACACATGTTACTAACCCTATATTCATATAGGCATCCAACAGAATCTTATATGAAAAAGGATGGTCTTTTATATTCTTATCCACCCCAGACATCATCTGCAAAAAGGTTTTTGTGTCTCTTATCTCAGTCTTGAATTTTTCCATAAGACTTTCATATGGCACACTGGTAAACCCCTTGTTCATAGCCGCAATCCACGGAACATTTGTCTTGGTTTGCTCCGTCTGCAACTTCCCGAAGAATTTCATTACATTTAAAAGCCGCTTTTTGCTTTATAAAGCTATTTTTAAAATATATATTTAACTTCTGGTGAACACCGCATTCTGCCTCATGGGAGAAAGGGATAAACAACATAAGCCAAGTGCGTCGCAAAAATCGTCATGGAAATTTACACCATTTGGGGCATTGCAAGTAAGCAGGTTGGTTTTAATCTCCTTTTGCAAGTCCAGAAACTGCCTCACGAACTCGTCCTTCTCCGGGCTGTTAGCCTTCGGCATCTTCAGGAACGGCGGTCTGATTACCCTCCCGTCCATATACGTCGGCTTCATCAGCATGCTCAAATTCTTGTACATCATGTCGTTCATCTGCGCTGTCAACTTTATCCCATTGACATTTATACCGTATTGCCTAAATCTCTTCCTTAATTCATCCACAGCCATATCCTGATTCCCTGTCGCGTCACAATTTATTTCCTGCAGCAGTTTCGTGTATTGTGGATTTATGAACGCCTCAATCTGCTCATACTGGCTGCTATAATCGTCCCCAAGTATCTTCAGCCAGTCCACAATCCTGCCCGTTGACTTCCCCACGATGGTGAACACCGTGCTATCGTGCATCTTTCCGAAATCTAATCCTCCGCACAATGGCTCCCCGATGCCGTACACCATCTGCGGCGTGTAATCCTGCTCCAGCGCGAAAAGCTCCTGATATGTGATGAACTGCCCCCTTGCCAGTATCCACTCCAGAAGATACTGCATCTTGTATGCGTCCGAATTCTCCCCAATAATCCTTTTCTCGTTCTCTATGAACTTCGCGTAGTTCAGGAACACGGGGTTGCCCGTTTTTTCATAAAGAATCTGCCTCTCCCTCAGCGCCACATCCACGGGCGCGATAACCACATCCTCCCTCGGCAGGCTCTCAACTATGCTGTGGAACCTGCACCGCCTGCACCCGGCAGTCCCGATGTACACCTTCAGGGCGTTCGTATGCGCTCCCATAGGCGATATAGTGTTATCAATTTTTTCGTCCATAATTCCTTGTGCCTCCTCCAGAAATATGAGGTTCAGCGTCTTGCTCTCCGTATTGGAGGTGGGCGATGCCGAGAAGCAAAATGTCTGCTTCTCCGGCTCCTCCTGCGACTTCATTGTCAATGTCGTCCCATTCGACTCCTTTATGCTGAAATCATAATCGTGCGTGCGGTCTAGGATATCCAACTGGTTCTTTATCCTGTCAAAGTCCGTCTTCGCCTGCTCCTGCTGAGGCGCGAAAAAACCAACATTAAAGAAATCGGTATATGGGAGTTTTAAAGATTCGACAATAGAAAAATAATGGGTGTTCAGAAAAGTGGTTGTTCCCGCCACACATTCTGTCTTCCCCTGCTGCCTACTGAATTCCCCTGCGGCAACACCCCCTTCATTATTGAAAACCTTCTTTAAGATTATGTTGGAGAATCTCTGCTGGCTCAGTGTTAATGTCCTATCGAACCTAACCTTCATGAACTTGTCACGCATCAGGCAAATTTTCTTAAGTTGCAGGCTGGTCAGCATGTTGCGGCGGAGACTCCTCTCCCTTTTCTTCTGCACTTATCACAGTATCTCCTCCACCATCTGACTTCACATCCGCATATTCGGCATCTTCGCATTCGGCTTCCTCCAATATCTCTCTTGCCCATTCTTTGGCGACATTCTTCACTTCCACATTCAGGTTCAGGTTCTTCTGCACCGTCGGGTAAAGCTTGTTCCACATGTCCATCAGCATATCATGGTACATCTTGAAGTCCTTCGTCTCGGAGCACCGGTTCTTCAGCTCTTTCAGGTTCTCCCTCGAGCACTTCTCTATGACCTCCTCCGTCCAGATGGTCATGTCCATCATGCAAGCCCTTCCCCTCATCTCGGGGATGGTGCACCGGCATTCCGCGTCCATCTCCAGATTGTATTTCTTGAACGGGCACTCCAGCCTGTCCGAGCAATTCATGCATTTAGCATGACGGGACGCGGTTATCCAGAGGGTTTGATGTTTCCTCTCCGTCATGGTTTGCCCCCCCAGTCTCGGTATGTCCGTCTGCCCCTTTTTTATCGGGATTAAGTCAGTTCTCCAATTCGGATTAAGTGTCATCGCGCTCGTTCACCTTCCATTTTCTTTTATAAAAAAATAAAAACAAAAACAAACTACTTCTTCAGCTTCCTCTGCTCCATCTCTTCCATCGTCAGGAACACGGTGTGCTGGTGTATGCCCCTGCTGACCTTGCAGGCGTAGTTCAGGAACCACCCAATCTGCCTGTTTATCTTGCTCCCGTTTATCGTCTCCTGCTGGCTCGCCTCGCTCGTCTTCACCAGCTCGAAGTACTGCTCGCCGTAGAACTCGTCCAAGTCCATCTCCTTCACCAGCTCGTAGAACTCCTTTCCGAAGTCGTTGGCGGCTCCGAAATCCCTCTCCAGCTTCTTCTTCAGCAGCTCAGCCGCGTCGTTGAAACTCGCCCACGCGCACGCCCTGCAGAAGGGCTTCCTCTCCTTCAGCGACTTCGCCTCCCACTGGGCAATCCTCTCCTGAAACTTCCTTGTCGGACTTATTGAATTCTTCAACACGTCCACATACTCCTCGTCCTTCATCGTCGCGCTCCTCGCAAATTCTACCATTTTCATTTCCTCCTTCTTTTTTCTAAAACATCTGGTTTATCATGACTATATGTTACAGTCCAAGGGCAAATGCCCATAATCTTATCCTGTTCATTTCTTCCCCGCCTTAATTTCCACGCCTTCCCTCAGCTGCATCTCCGACACCCGCAGGGTGAAGTCAATCTCCTTCTCGTTAGCCTCCAGCTCCCTCTGCCGCTTCTTCACGCCCATTATCCTGTTGTGCATCTCGAGCTGTATGCCCTCATCCAGTATAAACCCCAAGTGCCGCTTCTCTATCTCTATATACTTCTTCTCGTCCCTCAGCCTAGCCACATTCGTTGCCGTCAGCTTCCGCTCGACATCGTCCAATTGTCTCTTCATTTTTATCCTCCTCATGTTTTTTTAAATTTTTGATTGCTTCTTCCAATGTCGTATACTCGAACCAAGTAATCATTTCGCCATTATCTCCCGCATAATCCTGAAGCACAAAAACTCCTGCTCCTCTTTCGACAGCCTGTTCCACGCATCCCTCTGCATCTGCTGGTACCTCTTCACGTACTCACAGTGTCGTTTCTTGTCCTTTATAACAGTTGTTTCCATATTGTAGTTTATTTCTTCTCCTCCTTGCCCTTGCAGAGCAGTTTGAGTCTTTCAGCTTCCAGCCTTGCTCTTGTTATTTCTTGCAGTTCTGTCATTTCTCTTAATTCATTCTCTTTCTCGGCGAGTTCCTTTCTCATTAGTTCAAGATTCTCATTGGCATTACAGAGTTCTGCTTTCAGCTTTGTGACTTTCTTATCATACCCTGTCATAATCGCATTGGCAAACCAACCAAGCATTATTTCTTCATCAATTATAGGATATTGTTTCTTAAATTCTTCTGCCCATATTTTAGCGTCCATATTACCTAATAACTCTACTTTGGGATGTTCAAATCGTAATAGATTATCAATTTTCTCATCTTTTTCTTTAGTCAGTTCAGGCTTGGCTTTCTTTTGATAATCTCCTGTCATCATTCTTGGCAGTTCAGGTTCGGCGGTCATTATTTGCGGTATATATGCATTTGGCTTCCCTATATCATCTATACCTATTACTTTGCCTTGTATCCTGCATTTAGGATTATTATTGTCATATTTTTTGATATCTTCTTTCTCACTTTTTATAATTAAACTTCTGACTGTCAAAACACTTCCATCTATGGAAACTTGTTCTTGGAAAAGCTTTGCTTCTTTCCTTCTTTCATATAATCTTTCCAATTCTTTCTTAAGATAGTTTGTTGTTATCATTTCATTCTAATTTGGTTTTGCAACCAAAAGCCCCATAATTGGAAAGAGGTATAGGGAAGTTTGCTCCCGGCCTCTTTTGTCCGTTGAAATATAATGTCTTTGTCTTTATATATCTTT
>CAYIHQ010000016.1:12370-16841 GCA_964362905.1 uncultured Ignavibacteriaceae bacterium | reverse complement strand
TTTGCGCCGTCGTCCCTCCACTCGTCGTGCCGTGGCAGGTGCCGCACGCCGCACCCGTACCGGCCGGAGCATTCCACACCGGTGCGTTGGTCGTGTTTCCGTTCTTCAAGGAACCGTGACAGTACGTCCCGCCGCACGTATGCGCCGCGTAATTGTAGGAAGGAGTGGGCGTCACTCCGGTGGTCACCTTTCGGGCGAGCGTCCCATTGAAGAGCACATCCGCCGGCAAGGACGCATCGACGTGCCCGGAATCCTCGAGAGCAGCCGGAACGGTGTGGCATTCAGCGCACACGACCAGCTTTCCGGTCGTGGCGGAAACAAGGTGGAACTGATGCGCACCGACGCCCGGTGCCGTCACGACCGTATTGCCGTCGATGTCTTTTGGCGGGGCCGCATTGATAGCGCCATGGCACGTTTTGCAGTCCTCCGGACCCGTCGGTTGCGAATGACACGTCGTACACGTCACACCCGCGGTTCCGCCCGTGTACTGGCTGCTGTGACAGCGTTGGCAGGAGGTCAGGTCCCAGCCGGAGGCGCGGACCGCTTTGCCGTGGAAATCGGCGGAGGCGGGAACAATCCAGCCGTCCGGGTGAATATTTGCGCCGGCCGTGGTCGTGGGCGGAAGCTGCTCTTGCAGGTCCGTGCATCCGCCCAGAACGACGGCGGCGGCAGCCAGGGCCGCGAGGCGGATGAGCAAGGTATAGGTCATGGGTGATCGCATGGCTCAGTTGTGGCAATAGCCGCAGAATTTCTGTCCCCGGATTCCGCCGGGTCGCGCGTTGGCATCCGTGTGGCACACAAAGCAGTTGGCCCCCAGATCTTCGTGCCAGTCGCCCTTTTCGCCCGCCATGAACCCGCGCACGTGGGTCTTGGGATCCGTGGCTCGCATGCCGTCCGGATCGACATGGCAGGTGACGCAGGTCGGGTCGGCCCCGGCGGGATCGTGGCATGCCGCGCAGGATTCGATGTCACGCTTCGCGAGCGTCGCGTGTGCACCGCCTCCAGAACCGACAGCAATGGTCACAAATCCCGGGGCATCATGCCCGGCCGGACGGAACACCGCTTGGTTGACATTGCCGCCCGCCAGATGACATGTCGAGCAGAATTCCTGGCTTGCGTGGCAGGTCTGACATTCCGACGCCTTACCTTTCGCGGCAAGGCCGTGGGTGAATCGGAAATTCATGTCGTGCACTTTGAGGAGTTTCTGTCCCTGACCCCGGCTGAGACCGAAGACACGCGGCGCATGCGGAGTTTGCAGGTCGTTCCCCGGCACGTTCACTTTCTGGAGGTCTGCGCCGTTGTGGCAGTCCTGACAGCTTTCCTCCGCATGGCATGAGGAACAGTTTGCGTTCATCCGCTGTGCGACCCTCTTGTGTTCGCGGAGGAAATCCGATCGATTGTGCTCCATGGGCCGCAGGCTGGCCAGGTTCGAGTGGCACGCCTCACAAGCGTTCGTGGCCTGTTCCTTGTCGTGGCACGCGTTGCAGGTCGCCATCGTCGGCACGTGTTCCCCAACCGCTTGCTCGAGTTCATCGAGACCGACGTGGCACGATTCGCACGCCGTACCTTTGTCCAAATGCTGCTTATGGGAGAAGACCAGCTCACGATCCGGCGCGGCCTTTGCCGCATAGCTGAGGGGGTCGTCGCCGAAGTGGCACGTAGTGCAGGAATTCTCGAGTTGTTCCTGGTGACAAGATTCGCAGTTCGTATGATCCGGCCGGAGGTTGTCCGTGGCGAGCACGCTCGCCGTCACCTTCGCATGACAGTCGGCGCACGCGATGCCCGTCTCCTTTACATGGAACCGGTGCGAGAACTTGATTCCGGGTGTGTCGGGCCCCGTCGGTTGCTCCACGGACGCCGTGAGCACGGATCCGGCGACGAGCGCGCCGAACACCATCAGGACGGCCGCGAGCGTGACAGAAGGCCGACGCATCAAGAAGGACATGTTCATGACCGCATCCCTTAGAAGAGGTCCAGCCGCCGGGTGAGCAGGTAGCTCAGCCGGAAGGACAGCCGGACGTCATTGGCGTAGATCCGGTTGTTGATCCACTGCACCTGGGCATCGACCGTCATCGTCGGCAACGGCCGCACGACGGCGCCACCGGCGATGCTCAATGCGTTTTCGAGCGGCGCCCGGTCGTCCAGTTTGTATTGCGCGAAACCGACGAGGATCGTCGGGGTGATCAGGTTGTCCAGCAGAGGATACGAAGCGTTCAGACTGGCGGCACTGATGTCGCCGGCGTAGGTTGTGTTGCGTGAGAGGCTCGCACCTACGAGCCGGCCGTTGGCTGCGACGGTGATGCGGTCTGTGGTCCCGTCGCCGTACGACACCGAACCGTACTTCGCGACGACGAACCAGTCCTTTATCACCTCAACCTCCACTCCGCCTTCCACTTCCTTCAGCGTCGAGGTGGCGAACACGGAGAAGATTGAATTGAACGCAACGCGGGGTTCGCGCTGCAGATATTCTCCCGTCAGCGCCAATCCCTCCAAGATCCGCACGCGTCCAAACGCATTCAATCGCGCGAACTTTTCCGTGTGGAGGTCGTGGTCATACCGCAGGTAGGCGTCGCCGAGGCCCGGCATGTCGACCGACGCATCTGCGCTGAGCAATTCTTCTTTTCGCGGCGATGGTCGCAGATCGACCGCGACCGGATTGAACAGTGAATCGGCCCGGATCGCCCGATAGGTTTCCTGAGCCATCGACTTGCTTGCGTAACTCAATGAAAACTGCGCCTCGTCCAACGGTTGCACAACGGCGTGAATGCCCGCCATCTGGTTGTCGGCGGCGTTCTGGATGAGTTCGATCTTCTGTCCCGCCGGCGCCAACGCACCGAAGTAGCCGGTCAGCTTCACGGGGTACCAAGGCAACCGCACGGTCGCTTGTCCGCCGTCCATCAGCCCGACGCCCGCGCCGGCAAAAACGAAGAACCGTCCGGCCTGGAGGTCGAGCAGGTCGAACAAGTTTCGCGCTTTGAGTGAGAAGTTGGACAGACGAAGCTTCGGGTCGTTCTTGAGTGGCCCGGCGAAATCATTGAACCCCTGCACGTGGGTGTTGAACGATAGCGATCGTCCCCCCAGGCTCAGTTGAAGCGTTTGAAACCCGTACAGATGACTGGAGGTTTGCCCGACGGCGTCGTTGCGTTGCCAAGCGTAGGCCGACGTGACCATCCGGGCCTGGAACAACTGGGCAGAGGCCGTAACTGAGAGCACAATAACACCGACCAAGACGAAAAGAATTATGCGATTCACGAGATTTGTCCTAGGTGTCGGCCTTGAACGGACAAGCCCTGTGCCACCAAAGAGCTAGAATTTTCATCACAATTCGGCTGTTTCGTTCGAAGTCTTACCATGAATTCCCCCCCATGGGAATCGGAATGTAAGGATTTTCAACGATGAGAATGCAACAAGAAAGGCCGGAGGGCGGGGCAAGGTCAGGGTACACTATCGATAGTGACCATCTACCAATATCACGGAGAAGGGACAGGAGGAGGCCCATTCCCCAGCCATTCCTGCGTGGCCAGAGAATCTTGCCGGCCAGTCATGGCAGAGCAACAGGATCAACCGGTGCGAGCTTGACCATTCCGGATGGAGGTATGCGAGGAGCAAATGGTGGTCGGGTCCAAACGCAGAGCGATCACCGACAATCGATCGCTTGAAGATGACATCTGTCGAGAGCGAACATCCTGGCAATCATAATTCCATGCCTTTGTCAGATTGTCGAGACCGACGGAAAGTACGGCTCAGAATCGGACTCTGGGTCTCTTTGAAGGCCCCCTGGAATAATTCGCACAGGAATCATGGTCCGGGCAAATAGCTGGCGATCCGCTCTTCCACCTCTTTTGCCGCATGACTCCTCCCCTCCTCAATCTCCCATATTGAAATAATTGGAAAGAACTTCGAAAAAAGCATGAACGCCATGACGAACACTGCTATGCCGCCCGCGAACAGGGACCATTCAAGGATCGTCGGCATGTAGATCCCGAGTGGCACTTCCATCCTCGGGTTCGCTAACGACGGCACCACTATGATGAGACGCTCAAGCCACATCCCGATAACAACTGCAACGGAAGCCACAAAGATTCCCGTTATCGTGCGGAACTTTCTGAAACCGAGAATGATCACCGGAAGAACGAAATTGCAGAGGACCATTCCCCAGAAGAATGGAGCAAAGGGGCCCGAGAACTTGTACATGATGACCTCCATCTCATGCGGCTCGGCCCCGAAGAAACCCGTCAGATACTCGGAGAAGGTGAAGTAGGACCAGATCAGCGACATGATCAGCAGCAATGTGCTCAAGTAACGAAAATGGACCTCCTTCAGGTAGGTCTCGAGGTGATACACCTTGCGAAATGCCATCATGACAATCATCAATGCCGCAATGCCGGAGAAGATGGCTCCTACCACAAAATACGGTCCGAAGATCGTGCTGTGCCATCCCGGCTGTAGCGTCATCGAAAAGATGTAAGAA
>CAYIHQ010000016.1:0-12360 GCA_964362905.1 uncultured Ignavibacteriaceae bacterium | reverse complement strand
TGGAGAAGACGAAGGACACGACCGAGTGGACCGAGATCGCGATCGGGATCACCATCACCATGAGGATATTGATGGCACGGTTCAGGACTTTCTGTTGATATTCCGTGCCCTGCCATCCCCATGCCATGAACGTGTACAGCCACGTTAGCTTCCCCCCTCTGTCGCGGATCCGCGCGATGTCTGGGATCATGGGAAGATAGAGGTAGACCGTACTCGCTGTGAAATACGCAGTGATACTTGTGACATCCCACAGCAGCGGAGACTGAAGCCGGCCTGATTCCAGCAGGTTCATCATCCGGTCCGGCCTTCCGAGGTCTAGGATCGGGTGCAGTCCCCCGATCATAAGGACGATCGCGGTGATCACTTCTGCCATGCGTGTGATCGGCCGGCGCCACTCTGCCTTGGACAGCCGAAGAATGGCAGAGATCAGCGTCCCGGCATGACTGATACCGATGAAGAACACGAAATTCACTATGTAGAATCCCCACGTGACAGGCTGGTTCATTCCTGTCGGCCCCAGACCAACCATGACCTGGTTGATGTACATGGCAAGGGCCCACAACAGAATCACCGTGAGGATGCCGAAGGTTATGTAAAAGCCCCTTCCGGTTTCATAGATCGGTTTGAACAGGATCTCGTCTTTATCCATTGTTCAAGCATCCCTCTATTCCGTTGTTCTGCGTGAGAGATAGAACACTTTCGGCTTCACACCAAGATCATCCATGTATCGTTTGGCGCGGTAGTTTCTGGAAAGCTTGTAGACCATGCTTTCTTTGTCTTCGATATCTCCGAACACGATGGCGTCGGCCGGACAGTTCTCCTGGCACGCCGGCACATACTCTCCGTCCTCGATCTCCCTTCCTTCCAGGTCCGCGACCTCTTTGACCCCCTGCAATCGATGCGAACAGAATGAACATTTCTCCACGACGCCGGTCATCCGAAGAGAGACGTCGGGATTTGGTCGACAGGCCGAATCCTCCAGCCATTTCGGGGCGTACCAGTTGAAAACCTTGGCAGTATATGGACACGCTGCCATGCAATACCGGCACCCAATGCACCGGTGGTACACTTGGGCCACGATCCCTTCGGGATTACGATAGGTGGCACCCAC
The DNA here is from genome assembly GCA_964362905.1 of uncultured Ignavibacteriaceae bacterium. Taxonomy (GTDB): domain Bacteria; phylum Bacteroidota; class Ignavibacteria; order UBA10030; family UBA10030; genus 2-02-FULL-55-14. The sequence goes on along the minus strand of CAYIHQ010000016.1, from coordinate 11,249 downwards.
CGGGCAGACAACGGCGCAAGGAGGCTCATCGCAGTGGAAACAAGGCTTTGGCACACTCCTCTTAACGACCTGGGTATCCTCGGAATCGTACGTGGTCATCATATCCATCCAGTACATCACCCGGCCTGCCTGTGCTTGCTCCGGATCGACGATCGGCACGTTGTTCTCCACCTTACATGCGATCATGCAGGATTCACATCCCGTGCACTTGTCCAGATCAATCGCCATCGCCCATTTCGGCATTTGTCCTCTCCTGCTAACGGGTTGTTGAAAGCGCTTTCGAACAAGAATGGCATGATCCGCAAGGCCCGCCCACCAGAGTGCATTCCAGCACGGTGGCACGCGTAGCGCGAATGATCTTCGACAAAGCCTTGGTGACCTTGCCCCCGCCGATGGTTCATAAGGGCAGGCGGAGCGGTAAGCATTATTCCGATCCGGCGAGTCCTCGCCCTCGGCATCGCTTCGGACCCACTCACGGCTGCGCTATGAACGCGGCCGGAGAGAAGCCGGGGCTCGCTTCCGCTCCGAACCTCCTTCCTGGAGGCGGCGCTAGTTCGTTCGTCCGAGTTCTGACCGCCATTCAGCAACCACGCGCACTCGGGTCGCCTGAATCGCCTCGCGGCCGCTCAGCCCGTCCTCCTTCCCTTCCAGGATGGAATGTGGATTGACTCCATGACCTCGTGCGTACCTTCCTCCGGACGTGTGACCCAATCCGAACGGTATGGCAACAACGTTCGGCAGCACTCCTTCTGTGACCTTCGAGCGGATCCTCAGCGTCCCCTCGGAGGACTGCACCAGGATCCACTCGCCATCCGTCACCTGATACTGCTGGGCCGTCAGAGGATGGATTTCCGCCCACGTATCCCAATGTCGATTCACCGCATGTCCGAACAACTCCTGCATCATGGGGAGTGAGGCCCCTCGTCCATCGCCCACGGGCATCGATCGGTACGTGATCATTGAAAGCGGGAGCTCCGAATCGCCGGAGACAGGTTCATAGTGCGGGAGGAAGGCAGTGTCTCCGCCGGCGGATATACCCACCCGGCGGAGAGCTTCGTCGCGGGACTCGCTCGGAATCGCTCGTATCATGTTCTCGAGCGTCTGCTAGTAGAACTCGAATTTCCCCGAGGGTGTCTGGAACAATGAGCGCAGAGGTTTCTTTGATCGTATCGGATTCCACCATCCGGCGTACCGGGTCAGTCTGTCCCAGAACTCTTCGAACGATGAATATCTGTCGATCCTCCATCCCCGCTGTTTCAGGAACTCCAGCCATCGACTCCCGACCCCTTCGGTCGCAATCGCACCAGACCCTGATTCGAACACGCCTCTCAAAGCCCGGCGAATGCCCTCGCCGTAAGAACCATAAGGAAAGGCCGCCGCCAGCCGCCCTCCTGCTAGTCGTGCGAATTCTATCAGCACGTCGCCTGTAGCTCTGGTGTCATACATCGGCGCGATGACAGGTTGCTGAATCGCAACGTGCGTGAATCCGACATTTTCTACATTCGAGACAATATCCCAGGTCTCAAAGAAATGATGGTCCGGCAGGACGTAGTGAGCAAATTCACCGGTCTCCGTGAGGAGGGAATCAAAACTGATTACCATCGGGATCTTCTGGAGCGCCTGGGCGAACTTCTTGTGATGCACACTCTGAAACAGCGGATTGCCTCCGTAGAGAAATAGTACCTCGATCGGATATGGTTTCCCTGAAAGAACGTTTTCACTGAAGCTTTTCACCGTGCACTCCTGGAGCGGAAGGAACGCGTCCACAGGCTTTCCTACTGGCGGCTGAGTCATCGCCTGAACGGACCGGCCATCCATCGGCACCGCGCCGAGGCTAGCGAACGGCGGCTCATCGACGAAGTAGACACCCCCCTCTTTCTCATAATTTCCCAGAAGCGCATTCAGGGCGTTCACTGCCACGGATGTGAGCGTCCCATTCGTGTGATCGAGGGCTGCCTGATCGCACAATGCGAGGGAGGGTCGAGTGTTGCCAAGTTCGCGGCCGAGCTCGAGGATGACCCTGCTCGGCACGCCGGTGAACTCCTGAACTCTCTCGGGATAGTAATCGCTGAGAACGGTGGACTTGAACCCGACGTGTCTTTTGCCTCGAACATCCGACCAGTCGTCAAAACCGTGCGTGTGCGCTCTGACGAAATCCTGGTCGTAGAGTTCCTCTCGGATGAGTACGTACGCCACACCGAGCGCAAGGGCACCGTACGTCCCTGGCCGGATGGATATCCAACGGTCAGCATTGGCGGCTGTCCGGTTCAGCCTCGAGTCTATGTGGATATAGCGGGTCTGCTGTTCATCATGATGACTGTACAACTTTGTATAGTATACGGGAGATGGCCCTTCTTCGAGGATGTTCGCCCCAAAGGTGACCACCAGTTTGGCGTTAACAATATCATACGCCATCGCGCGCCGGTTGCCATGCGAGAGGAAGTTCGCCGCTCCCCTATTCGAATCCTTCGAATAGAGGAAATAGTTCGGGGTTCCATATGACGCGGCGAATCTCTGGATATGATCCCTCATGAACCCTTCCTCGTCAGAGCCGAGGAAGGCCACCTGCTGGGATTTTGCCTCTTGTCGGAGCTGGTTCAACTTCCCCGAGATCGCCTTCAAAGCGTCCTGCCAGGATGTCTTTTCCCATGAGCCGGACCCGGGGGAACCTTTCCGCATGAGGGGCCCCTGAACGCGATCGGGGTGATACAATGAATGGACTGCATTCAAGCCGAGCGGACACAGTCCACCTCGGTTGACCGGATTCAGGGGATTGCCTTTGACCGAGATCGGAACATCGTTGATCAACCGGACCCTCATTCCACATCCTCCGGGGCACAAGCGGCAGGTGGTGTTCTTCCACGTCTCGACCCGAGGACCGAATTTCATCCGTTCGATAACTTCTTTCGGAACAGCTAACATGGGGTCCAGTCCATGGCTGCCCAGGAGTGCTCCTCCTGTCATCCCTGCGGCAATCTTCAAGAACTCTCGTCGGCGAATTTCCATGGCGCGTCCGTTAGCGGTGACAGGCAAGGCAATCGTTTGTCACGTTTCTTTCCTTGTGGCATTTCATGCAGTTTTCCATCGTCACGGGAAGGAATTGGAAGGAGACGGCATTCACAAATGAAGCAACATCCCCATGACACTCCTGACAGACGACCTTGCCTCCTGACACATGGCGCCGATGTGAGAAGTAGACATGGTCAGGCACATGGTACACCTTGTTCCATGGAACCTCTGCCCCATCGGCCAGGTAGTGCAGAAGCTTCTTCTCTTCCGGCGATTCCGTCAGTAGATTATCCGAATGGCAGCCCTTGCACGTTTCCAGCGGTGGGATGGACGCTCGAATCCCCGTTTCGACCGATTGGTGGCAATCGACACAGACAATTCCCGCCGACTGAACGTGGGCCTTGTGGCTGTACTCGATTGGTTGTTCGACTCTACCTTCACCGCATCCGGAGATAAGCAGGATGCACAACGCTCCTCCCATCACCACAATAAGCAAGCCGGTGCTGGTCCGCATCCGCTCATGATCCTCCTGGCGGGAGCCCGCACGAGCACCAGGTCTCACCGGAATGTTCATTTCTTTGTCTTCCTCTGCAGATAGGCATGCAGGTCCCGCATTTCCTTGGAAGACAACTCAGGCCAGCGCTTGTTTTGAGTGATGAGCAGATCTTCCATCTCACTCGCGTGATTCCACATCAATTGCACCATATTGAACGGGGAGTTGAGCGAACTGGACGACGATAGCGATGCGGCTTGACCGCCGCTTCCTTCGTGACATTCGACGCATCCTTTTTCTTTGAACACCCGAAGCCCCTCCTCGCTCTGGCCCGGCTTGTCCTCAAAACCAAGGAAGTAGATGTACGCGATGATGTCGGCCATGTCGTTTCCCTGCAGCATGGGCCATTCTATCGATTCTCGCTGCATCAATTCGAACATGTCCTTCCCGTGATTCCACATCGAGCTGGCAACCTCGGTCACGCCCTTCCGCAGATCCATCTTCACCAGTCCCGTCTCGATCCTTCGGCGTTTCCCTTCACCAACGTGGCAGGTTGAGCATTTCTTCTTATCGAACAACATGCGTCCGTTCCGGGGATTCCCGGGTGACGATCGTTGTTCTGTGGGAGCCGTGCTGGCCTGTTGCAGATAGGCGGCGATATCAACAGCTTCTTCACCGCTCATCGTTGGGTATGCTACTTTGTTCGATTCAATCTTCTTCTGCATCGCGGGTGCATGGTTCCACATCGCCTGAACCATGTTGAGCGGTGCTGAAAATCGCGGGATCTGTCTCAAATCCGGAACTCCGTCCTTGTTTCCGCCGCCAATCGTGTGACACGACAGGCAACCCTTCGATTCGATCAATCGCTTCCCGCTTGCCACACTTCCAGGCTCACCCAGATACCGGAGATAGTAGAGGAAACCGAGGAGATCCAACATTTCTTTTTCCGACAGCTTCGGTCGATCCATGCGAAGCTGGCGGAACTTGCGATTCATCGCCGGAGTGTGATTCCAGAGTATCGAGGCTAGTTCAAGGCCGCTTCCAAAGAAGTAGTCCCTGCTCAGATCGGGTCCTGCGGTCCCTCCGAACCCGCCTACCGAATGACACGAGATGCACTGCTTTTCCTCAAAGACGATCCTCCCCTCGAGCGGATCTGTCGGCAGGTCGAAATCCTGGGCGAACATAGCCGGCGTCAGAAACGCCAACATGGACAATTGGAGCAGGCGATGTACCATGTCGATTCTCCTCCTAAGGTGATTCAGTCCTTTTTCTTCCCCTTCTGTAATCCGACAAAGACGTACGTAAGAATTCCAGCCAGTGTCATGAAAACAGGAATAGCAACGAGGCTGATGGCCACAGAGGCCCCAGGGGCGTCATTAAGTTCCAGGGAGAGAATGATGAGTTTGGAGATCCAGAGGGTGATGGCAATGACGAACAGCCAGATCAGGAGGACACTGGAGAGCTGAAAGAAGAAAATGATCTTCTCGGAGGTACCTCGGTGGAGATCTTCCATGGGTATTCACCTCACTTATAAGAAGTGTCCGCAACTGACACAGACAAACAGCAGTTCTCAAAAACCGGAAACTGGCGTATGTAAAGAGAGTTCCAAGGAAAGGAAAAATATCCTCACTTTGCCTGTTGCTGTTTCTCAATCCGGCGAATCAGCAGATACAACGAGACTGCCAGAAGGGTGATGGTAAGGGAGGCAATCAACAACCACCAGCGACGGAAGTAGTACTCTTCGATGGCCTCCTCTGCTTGTGCCGAGACATTTCCGGCGGCTGACAGTCCCTTTTCCACAACCTCTCTGAATTGTGATTCCTCGAAGGAGTGGACTTTTGTCCTCGACTCGAGACGGGCCTGCCTGACACTCCGGGCGGTGAAACGGGCCTCGCTGGTCTCCATTCCTTTTTGCTCTGCATCGTCGAGGAGTCGCAGCGCAGAATCCTCTGCGGAGGCCAGACTATCGGCCAGTTGACGCATGGTGGCGGCAACGATGTGGCCACGCGACTTCGTATCGTCCTTGTGGCACCATGCGCAGACGGCTTCCTTGCCGACCCCGAGAAGCTGGTCCGTCGTCCTAACAACTTCATGGTTCCCGTGGCAGGTCTCGCATTCTGGCAGACCACGTGTATCGAAGGCCTTCTTGTGGGGGCTTTTCGAGAATAGGTCTGCATTGAGCGCGTGACATGATCCGCACACCTTCGATATCGATTCCACTCCAGGAGGGACCGCCCCGTGGTTACCATGACAGTCGTTACAGGCTGGGGCACCGATGTCATGCTTCTGCAGAAGGGCAACGCCGTGGACGCTTTTCGAGTACTCTTTCAACTGATCCGAGCTGATCCCGTATCCGCGCATGTACGCCGCGTCGGCATGGCACGAACCACATGTTGCGGGAAGGTTGATCGGATAGACCTTCGACCGGACATCCTTCGCCGCCAGGATGTCGTGACTTCCGTGGCAGCTGGCACACTCCGCCACCTTCGAGTCACCCCGTTCATTCAATTTTCCATGGACGCTGCTGCGGTACTTCTGAAGTTGATCGACGGGCATGGATGGGTCATACGACGTCATGAAGCTGGCATTGGAATGGCATCGTGCACATGTTGCCGGAACGTTCGCCGGGTGGACGGGCGATTTCCTGTTCGACCTCGGGAGAATCCCGTGCGCTCCGTGGCAGGATGTGCATTGAGCGATACGGCCCTTCCCTGATACTGACTGTTGGCCGTGGACAGACGCCTTCAAGGCTTCGACCTGATCGAGAGGCAGAGCGGACTTGTAAACTTGTACCATCTTCGAAGCATCGCTATGGCACGAGGCACAAATATCAGAGATCGCATCCCCGACCGGGACGCCTCGGAACCCCGCCCCGGCGTTCATCCCTTCTTCCATATCTTCCTTGGTGCGGTCTCCTCCGTGGCAGTCGGCACACGATATCCCCTTTGAAGCGTGAATATCCGTTGCGAAGGCGAGCGCACGTGCATCCCCGATGGCTTCGTGGCAGATGCGGCACTGGTCCTGTGAAAAGGAAACCAGCGGATGGAACAGAAAGAGAGCGAAGACGGAAACGGTTCGGACCCAACATGTATTCATACTCATGCTATCCACCCGAAGATCGTCAGTGCAATAACAAACGCCACAACAAAGAGGCCCGCATAGGTGACAACCTTGTTCTCCTGGCCGAGATTGCTCTTTCGGTCCAAGAAAGGAACCATTGTCCACAATGCGAAGGCCAGCCCAAAAAGGAGGATCCCCACGATCTCCCCTTCGATGTAAAGAACTTCCGCAGGAATGTACTTCAACGATTGGAACATGAACAAGAAGTACCACTCGGGTTTAATGCCCGCGGGTGCGGAAGCGAACAGATCGGCCTTCACCCCCAGTTCCCACGGAAAGAGGACGGCCAGAACGGCCAGCACGTTCAAAACGATCAGCCAAAGCAACAGGTCCCGGAGAAGGAAATTCGGGAAGAAGGGCATCGTTTTGAGGTCGCGACCCGACTCAGAATGCCCGATGGGCTCGCTCATACCCTGACGCTGCACCAGAACGAGGTGAATCCCCAGAAGAACGGCGAAGATCCCGGGAAAAATGGCAACATGAAAACCGAACATGCGTGACAGTGTGGCGCCCGTGACGTCTTCACCCCCCCTGAGCAACACCATGATCGGCTCACCGACGATGGGCACCGCTCCTGCGATATCTGTTCCAACCTTGGTGGCAAAGAATGCCAGTTCGTTCCATGGGAGAAGGTATCCGCTGAAGCCAAACCCCATCCCGAGGAAGAGCATGAACATGCCGGTGAGCCATGTGATCTCGCGTGGTTTTCGGTACGCCCTCGTAAAGTACACGCTGAACATGTGGATCACAGCCGCAAGGATGAACAGATTCGCGGCCCATGAATGGACGGACCGGATGAGCCAGCCAAACTGGACCTTCGACATGATGAACTGGATGCTCTCGAATGCCAGCTCTTCACTCCCTTTGTAGTACATCAGGAGAAGGATCCCGCTCACCACTTGGATTAGGAAGAGGAAGAGCGTCACACCCCCGAAGTAGTACCAAATGGAATGTCGATGGATGGGAACGTATTTTTTTCCCATAAACTCGACGAGATCCGCAAGGTCTACCCGCTCGTCGACCCATCTATACAACTTCTCCCAGATCGTCTTCATGCGTTTTTCGAGATAAGAACCTCGTCTCCTTGAATGACGACCCTGAATTCCTCCAGAGGTTTGGGGGGCGGTCCGCCGATATTCCGGCCCGTGAGGTCATACTGCCCGTTGTGGCACGCACACCAGATGATACCCTTCTCCTTGCTGTATTGCACCGTGCAGTCGAGATGTGTGCAGGTGGCGTTAAAGGCTTTGAACGCTCCCTCGGGTGTCCGTACGAGAATGACGGGTTTGGAACCGAACTTCACGATCTGACCAGAGTCTGTCTGAATATCGGCGACCTTGCCGACCTTCACACTCGAGACCTCCACCTCCGCTTGCTTGGGGGGCTTGAGATAAGCGATGATGGGATATGTGATCGTCCCCAGCCAGGCCAGAAAACTTCCTCCCAACACGTATTTGAGGAAGTCCCTCTTTCCTTCATCCACCGGGGTTTTGTCATAGAGTGGCATTGGCGTCCTTATTGGGCGTTGTGACATTCGTTGCAGTTCATTTCTTTCCAGGCATCGCCAATGTCCGCCGGATGTCGGTACTCGACCCCACCCAATGAGAGACGCAGCTTGTCATCCTGAAACTGCTGGGCGAGGATCGTATGACACACATTGCAATCGCGCGACAGCACTTTGCCATCTTCGGTCGAATGTTTACCGTTGTGGCAGCGGAAGCATCCTGGATAGTACAGGTGTCCGATATTGTCCGGGAACTTCTTCCATTGGACCCTCATCTCCGGGAAGTAGTTCCTGGAATAGATCTTCTGCACTTCCGTGATCGCCTTCTCGAGCTGTGAGCGTTTTGTGCGGGCGACCTCCGGATACGTCACGTTGTAGTAGGAGGCAATCAGAAGACGAATGCTGTCGAGAGCAACGGGCTTCGTCGTATAGGAGCGTTCCAGGGCATCGACAGCGATGGATTTGATGTACGGCAACGACGGATCGATCCAGCCGAACGTCATCGAGGTGTTCACCGACGCTGCCGGAGGATGGAACGAATGCGAGGGGCGATTGTGGCAATCGAGACAGTCCATCCGCCGCTCCGTCATCCGGCTGGAATCCTCCGTCGTGAGCGGCTGCTCGAGGTTCCAGTAGACCCTCTCTGCACCGGATGTGTCCCGCGAGCGGGCCCACGCGATGACCTGGCGCGAAGAATCGAGCGTGCCATACGTCACCTGATGGGCGATATTCATGTGCCAGTGGATCCCCGAGGTCGGACCCGCCTCGATGTTCCCTCCCCCGATCTTCATTAAGAGATCCAGGTCCCAACGAGTGTTCTTTTCGTCGGAGAGGAAGTACGTGGTCTTGTGAAGCTTTTCGCTGAAGAAGTTCTTCGGCCAGTGGCACTGCTCACACGTCTCCTGCGCGGGCCGCAGGTTCTGGATGGGTGTGGGGATCGGGCGGGGGAATTTGTTGAAGGCGACCGCGTAGACCTGATAACTGCCCGTCAGCTTCGATTTGACGAAGTAGCCCGCTCCGGCGCCGATATGACACTCGACGCAACCGACCCGGGCGTGGGGAGAGAATTGATACGCGGTGTACTCTGGGCTCATCACTTCATGACATGTGGTCCCGCAGAAGCTATCCGATTCGGTGTACTCATACGCCTGGTAGCTCGTGAAGGCCGCCATCGTGACGACCAGGAGGATTCCAAATCCGCCGATGAGCACGGCCCTCAGATGCCTGGGATCGTTCAAGTCCAGCCGCGGAAGGCGGTAGATCACCGTCCCCCTCTTCAGAAGCCTTCGATGGTACCTCCAAGCCCCGTAGAACACCATCGACGCCCCGAAGATGAAGAGAATGGGCATGATGACGAACGCAAGGACGCCGACGTACGGCTTCGACGTCTTTGAGAAGACTTCGAGGACGAAAAGGAATGCGATGAGGGACAGACTCAGCAACGCAATTCCCAACCCTGCCAGCGTGACCGGGTTGTAGAACGCATTGGGGAACTTCCGCTTCTTCTTCAGCTCCTCAAGCACCGGATCCTGCTCTTGTGTCATTGGTCCGCTCCCGATCTTCAGAAATAGTACATCTCTTGCGTCCAAACTACAAGGTCATTACGTGACCTCTCGTCAGTGAAAGGTAGCGCGTCCCCCGTTCTACTGGTAGGCGAATACCATCGCATAAATGATCATGACCACGAGGGAGAATCCGATGATGAGCGCCGTCCACGCAAAGAACTTGATCGCCCGCACGACGATGGGTGGATATGCTTCGACGAGCAGGCCCTCGAGATTCCCTGAGGCCACCAGTTCCTCATATTCCCGCGCCCGTTCCTCTTTGAACTCCTCGAGCGGCACACGTCCCGTGAAGATCACGAGGTCCATCGGGAACTTCTCCGGCCGCAGGTGCGTGTTGAAAAAATGCACCGTGAAGATGAACCCCACAGCGAGCAAGGCCTCGTCGCTGTGAATGATCGTGGCGACGTTCAGGAACCAGCCGGGGATCCATTGGGTGAAGAACTCAGGGAACCACAACATCAGCCCGGTGGAACCGATGATGAACACCCCCCAGAATACGGCCATGTAGTCGAATTTCTCCCAGTACGTCCAGCGGCCGAAGCCCGGCCGCGGCCCTTGATTCAGGAACCACTTGACCGACGCAATGAAGTCCTTCAGGTCGCTCTTCGTGGGGAGCATTGTGTGGGGACCGAAGATCAGCCCGCGCAGCGAGCCAAACTCGCGCTTGCGCCGGCGAAGCAGGTCAGTGATATGCGTCGCAAAAATACCGAACATCATCACGGCTGCGACCCGGTGGATGTACCCGGCCCCTTCGTAGCCCCCCAGGAGGCGCGCGAGAACCCCGGCCCATGCCGTATACGAGAACTTCAGGGTCATCCCGGTGATCGCCAGACTCATGAAGCTCACGATCATGACGACGTGCAACAACCGGTTCAGCCGGGAGAACCGGACGACGTTGATCTCTCCCCGACGGTGATCCGATGCCGCGAAGCGTTCAGCTGAAGGGTTCGGGTTCTGGCTGCTCATGCGTCCTTCGATCCTTCCTCTGCCGGGGGTTCCGGCGTTGGGCTTTGCCGTCTGTTTCGCGCCCGGCGAATCTGTAGTGCCCGTGGCAACCACATCAACGTATGAAGGCCCGAAATGGCGAACGTGCCGATCAGCAATCCCGTCATCCCCCAGAACGTCCAGAACAAGAATGGATATTTTTCGGGGTCGTGGTGTGTCGCGTGGGTCAGATACCCTGCGAAACGTCGTGTGGCGCCGCTATGACACTTCTGGCAGGTCTGCACCACGTTTTCATGGCTCAGATGCGATTTCGGATCTGACACGGGAAGAATATCGTGCGCCCCGTGGCAATCGTAGCACTTCGCAGTCTTTGTGTACCCGAGTTGGTTCACCTTGCCGTGATACGTATCGAAGTAGGTCTTCGCGATCGTTTCGTGACAACGACCGCACTTTGACATGATGTCGAACTTGAATCCTTCGGCGTCTGTTCGGCGGATCGTATGAGCGCTGTGACAGTCGCTGCACACGGGCAGATCCTTGTCGGTCTTTCCCTGCATCTTCGCGTGAATGCTGCCGAGGAACTGTTCCTGAATGCCGTGGTGGCACTGGCCGC
>CAYIHQ010000015.1:0-17268 GCA_964362905.1 uncultured Ignavibacteriaceae bacterium | reverse complement strand
TCGCGCGCGCAGCCGGCCGAGCGCATGAGCGTGCGCGACGCGGTCGTGTTCGGACGCAGAGACGGCGAAGCGCATGTGGGAACTCCCAGGAGTTTCTACCACGCCGCTGGGGCGCGGGCTACTTCTTGGGCGAGTTCGCGGCCTTCGCCTCGTCGATGGCCTTGCCCATGAGGGGCGATCGCGTCCATCCGGTCGTCACGACGCCGTAGCCTTTGATCTCGAGCCATCGTTTCAGGTCTTCGATCTGCGTTGACCGTCCCACCCCGTCGGTCCCTTCGATCACGATCAACTTCCCGGTGATCTCGCTGACGTCGACGTACGGAAGCCCCGTGCCGTAGAAAGGAGTGTGTCTACGCGACATAGACATTCTCCTTCTTCTGCAGGAACGGCGCCGGCTTGTAGTCCTTGAGCATGTCCTTCAAGAGATCGCGAAGGACCGTCTGTTGTTTCTGGATGGACAGTGTCGCATCGACGACGGTCAATCCGTATTCCGTGGAGATCTTGTCATACTCCTCGAGGATGCGGGACTGGAACAGGCGGTACGACTCGCGCGGGTCCTCGCTCAATCCCAGGTCCATTCCGGCCTCGTGGAATTTGAGCGAGATCCGGCCGTTCAGGATCCGTTTCAGGGACACCTCGATCGGAACCTTGAAGTAGAGTCCCAGATTGGGCCTGACCGAGAAGCTATAGAGGTTCCGCACCCACGCCGGATGTACGCCGCGGACGACGTCGCGCGCGAACGCCGTGTACACATATCGGTCGGCACAGACGATCATGCCGGCCTTGAGCGGCGGGATGATCAGATGGGCGAGGCGGTCGGCGAAGTCCGTTGCGTGAAGCAGACTGAACGTCGTGGGGGTCAGCAGGTTCTTCTTTTTCCCGCGTTTGATCGTCTCATTGACGAGTGCCGACGAGTTCCACTCCGTGAAGAAGACCCGGTACTTCATGTTCACCAGCCACTTCTGGAGGAGCTGGAGCTGCGTGGACTTGCCCGATCCGTCGATGCCTTCAACGATGATCAAGCGGCCGGGATAAGGATGGTCATTGTCGAACGGTTGTGCCATGCGCGATCCTAGCGTGATGCGATGAGTCTCAGCTGGCGCGGTGCCAGCATCCAGAGCAATGTGCCTGCGCGGCGCGGTGGAACCGAAGGAGTCTCGATGGCGCAGAGGGCGCCCTTCTTGAATTCGATGGAGAGAGTGGGCGACGCGAGCAGGGCGCGTGCGATGCCGGAAAGGTCCGGCTCGTGGCCGACGAGCATCACGGAGTTCAGAGTTCGCCGTCCGCGCAATTCCTCCCAGAGGTTGGCAGAGGCGGCCCCGGGCAGCAGAAGCTTCGTCTCCTGGAGGATGTCCTCTTCGTGATAGGCTTTTGCCACGACCAAGGCCGTGTCTCGCGCCCGTTGCAACGGACTCGTCAGAATGAGGTCGGGGATGGGAACGCAACGTGCGATCCCATCCGCCGCCTTCTTCATCTTGGCTCGCCCGTCATCTGTCAGCGGTCTGTCGTCGTTCGGATACGTCCCGCTGCCGCGTTCAACGGCGATCGCGTGTCGCAAGAGATAGATGATCATGAGACCTCATGTGAACGGCGGATAGACCAGCGAACGTCGAATTTGTGCCGCGAGTGCTTCCGACTTCCAGCGCTGAAGGATGCCGCACGCCTCGTGGTACATCGTGGCCCGGAGGGTTCGTTCGCGGCGTATGTACTGCACAAGGGACATCGTTGGGATCCGATCGCGCCGTTGGGAGGTGGTCCGATTGAAGCGGCGAATGACTGCGAGCTCCGTGCGGGCACGGGGGATATGAACATCGCAGTCGTGAGTGCGCCCCAAGAGCGTCACCAGACGCTTCACTTCTTCCAGGGCCGAGGCGAACTCGGGCCCAAAATTCGGCGTGCAGAACTCCATCATGTAGCGCAACGGTTTCCCGGCCAGCCGCATCTCGTGCAACTCGACCATCCGCGAGGGGAAACCGACCACTCGCTCCGCGCGGCTGAGGAAATCCTCGAGCAGGTCAGGGATCACCCGCTGCGCCTCTTCGCGGATGGTAAGCGTCCCTCGTTCGCGACGGCCTTTCCCCTTCACGTCAACTCCTCCAGGAATCGACGGAAGTCCGCATTCCACGTTGACTGACGCAAGGCTCGCACCAACGCCCGATGCCGGTCTTCCCGTTCCTGAGCCACCCGGGCTGCCAACAGTTCCAACGCCCGAAGGTCGCCAGCTATGCTGGGTCGCCGTTCGTCCAGTGAGGCCAGAAACACATCCAGTTCCCGCGTGTCCCCCATGAGACGAATGAGTCGCTTGAGTCGGTCTGCGTGCTTGCGGCTCTTCTTGGGGAGGACGTCCCGGAAGATCCGGAGGGCCGCTTGGACCCGTCGGGCATTCACCCGGAGGTCGTGGAGCTCTTCCGGATCGGTTCCTGCGATCGCTCCATTCCAATGCCGATCCATTGTCGTCGATCGCTCCGCCAGAATGCCGGCAACCGCGGCGAGGACGGTCTTTTCTGACGGTGTGGCAGGGCCCATGGCGGTTCCAATCACACTATGGTAGCAAGAAAGCCCTGTGGGTGCAATGCGGAACTGTGTTACCAAATCATTACGCAGCCGGGCATTGCATTACAGTACGATAACATAGGATTAAAACAGGAGTAACGCCTGATTTCTAGATTGGGTCCGTTCGAGAACCGGGACACCGGCCGAACACTGCGATCCACGAACCCATCATGTGCGGAGGTTGTCCCCATGCGGCTCACACCGCTCTTTTTCACTCTGTGTACGCTTGCCTCATCCCTCGTTGCGCAATCCACGTTCCCTGGTGGGAGAGTGGGAGGGACCATATTCGATCACGCGACGGGGGATGCCCTCATCGGCGCCACCGTCCTGCTGGAAGGGACTGCACTCGGTGCTGCCACCGATCTTGACGGCACCTACCTTGTCCGAAATGTCCCGGTTGGTGCCTACGTCGTGCGCATCAGCTACATCGGCTACACCGTGAAGCGCATCTCGGACATCGTCGTCATCGACGGCCAGCTGACGAAATTGGATGCGACGCTGGAAGAACAGTCGTTGAAGGCCGACGAGGTGGTGGTGACGGCCCGGGCGCTCAAGTCGTCTGAAGCCACGAGCCTTTCCCTCCGCAGACAATCGGCGTCCATCGGCGACGGCATCAGCGCCGAGATGATCAAACGCGCCCCGGATGCGACATCCGCGGACGCGTTGCGCCGCGTTGTCGGCGTCTCGATCATGGACAACAAGTACGTTCTGGTCCGCGGAGTATCCGACCGCTACAACCAGACGACGTTGAACGGTGCCACAATGAACAGCACCGATACCGAGTCGGACAAGCGCAGCTTCTCGTTCGACATGATCCCGTCCAACCTGCTGGATAATACCGTTGTTGTGAAGACCAGCACGCCGGACCGTCCGGGCGACGTGACAGGAGGCCTGGTGGAATTGAAGACCCTTGACTTCCCCGACCAAACGGTGATACGGGTCGCGGTCGGAACGTCCTTCAACGCACTGGCAACGGGCAAGAGCATCCTGATGTCGCAGGGTGGATCGACAGACTGGCTTGGGATGGATGATGGCCATCGATCGGAGCCATCAGCCGGCGCGAGCGGCTCCAACGAATGGGCGTCTCTCCCGAACTCGTGGGCTGTAAAGGCCCGAACGGCTCCCATCAACCAGAATATTTCCCTGGCCTACGGTGATCGTTTGGTTGGAGAAGGCTTTGATGTGGGATATATCGCGGCACTCTCCTACAGGGGCAGCTACAGCAGGACGGAGTCCTACCAGGATTTCGTGGTCGGTTCGGGCCCCTTCCAGCAGAGCGGCACTAATGATGCGTTCTCCGTCTTGTGGGGTGGCCTCCTGGATCTGCACATCAAGCTAGCTCCGGACCACAAGTTGAGCCTCAGCAATGCTTACAATCGCACGGCGGACGACAAAGTGCAGGTTCGCAGCGGCATCGACTTTCAGGGACGTGAGGTCCGCAGCACCTCGGTCCAATGGAAGGAGCGCGCACTCTACAACGGACAACTCACCGGGGAGCACATGCTCGGCCTTCTGGACAATTCGATGCTGGCCTGGCGGACCTTCTACACGGAGTCGAACGCGAAAGAGCCGGATCGACGGCGTTTGAAATACCAACGTCAAAGCGGTGATGATGTCCCGTTTGCAATCACGGGGACTGAGAACAACGAGCGCGCCTGGACCGAGATCCGCGAGTTCACGCGCGGTGCCAGTGCCGACCTGACGCTTCCGGTGGCCGATGTGAAATTCAAGCTGGGCGGTGCGTATGAGTGGAGCACTCGAGGATATAACGTGCGGTTCACTTCGGCCGAGTATCTGGGAACTGATTTTGCCAAGACGTTTCTTTCGGCTGACAGCATCTTTCTCCCCGGGCAATTCGGCCCGAACGGCTGGGCTGTCCGTCTTCTGTCCGACATGAAGGACCAGTACAATGCCGATCGCCAGGTCGCTGCCGGCTATCTCATGGCAGATGCGCCTTTTTCGATCTGGGGCGAACGGTTCCGGCTCGTCGGCGGTGCTCGCCTGGAAGATGCGCGCCTCCGTGCATTCACCTACTACCCGGCGTTCATCAACGGTGCGGTGACGAGCCAAACGGACACCGCCTCGCTTCGCAATTCGGACATCATCCCCTCGGTCAACCTCACGTACATCGTCAACGAGATCCTGAATGTCCGGTTGGCGTTCAGCAATTCGGTCAATCGGCCGGAACTGCGCGAGATCGCGAACATCACGTATTACGACTTCGTGAACTACGAGGAGCTTCGGGGAAACCCCGGTCTCCGCCGTGCGTGGGTGGACAACTACGATGCCCGTGTCGAGTTCTATCCGGATGCCGGCGAGGTCGTCGCTGCAAGCTTGTTCTACAAGAAGATCTACGACGCGATCGAACAGCGGGTGGTCTGGTCCTCGAACCCGGGCAAGGAGTGGATCAACACGCCGCAGGCGGAAAACTATGGTTGGGAATTCGAATTCCGCAAGAGCTTCGGGTTCGTAAACGAATGGCTCGAGCGCATCCAGATGACGGGCAACTACACGCGCATTCTCTCGAAGGTCCAGTTCCGGGAAACGCAGATCGTCGGCCTGGACTCCAACTTCGTCCCGATCAAGCAGGTGTTCACCGACATCCGCGCCATGCAAGGGCAGGCGTCCTATACGCTTAACCTGGGCCTTCAATTCACCGATTTTGATCTCGGTACGTCGGCCAGTGTGATGTACAACCGTTTCGGTCGACGGGTCGAGGCCGTGGCGGACATTCGTGCCGAGGACATCTTCGAGGAGCCGCGCGGAACGGTGGATGTGAGCTTCACACAGAAACTCCTCCAGAACCTTGAACTGAAGCTCACCGGTAAGGATGTGACCGCGTCGGTGCGGCGGTCGTTCCTGCGGAATGGGTCTGTATATCGCGAGTTGCGTGTGGGTGCGAGCTACGGCATGCAGCTCTCCTATGCGCTCTGATCCTGAACGAAGGACGAGTCGAACCTCACGATAGGTTAACCGGGACGTAATGTTGTGCTAACACACAAAGTATAAATTTGCGACAGTTCTTCATTCGCCCCCACAGTTGTCATCGTCCAACGAAAGGATCTGCATGCGAAAAGTATTCGTACTGTTCAGCTGCCTGACGGCATTGGCAAACGTGCCCGCATCGGCTCAGAAGCCGACGGCCATTCTCGGACCCGGACTCGGCGCCGGGCGAACGAGCTATCTCCAGAATTTCAACCGCACACTCTCCAAGGACACGTCGTACATCCTCACCGGTATCTACATCATCGACTCCACCTACTCGATCACGATCCCCGCAGGGACGCAGATCCAGGGTGACACAGTCGCGACGCTCTTTGTCGCCCGCGGCGGTCGCGTCTACGCCAACGGAACGAAGGAGGAGCCCATCGTGATGACTTCGCGTCGTCCTGTGGGGCAACGGGTGCCGGGGGATTGGGGCGGAGTCATCATCCTTGGTGCAGCTCCGACGAATCGCGCGACGGAGCCGGTCATCGAGGGTGGTGTGGGCGGTCTCGGCGGCGCCGTAGGCACGAAGGCGGGCTACGGAGGCTCGAACCCGACGGATACATCCGGTGTGTTCCGATACGTCCGCATCGAATATGCCGGCTATCGTTTCTCGCCCAACAACGAGATCAACGGACTCACGATGGGCGGCGTGGGCAGCGGCACGACCCTCGAGTACGTGCAGGTCAGCTATTCGTTGGATGATGGTTTCGAGTGGTTTGGCGGAACGGTCAATGCGAAGTACCTTGTGGCCTTCGGGTCTCAGGACGATGATTTTGACACCGACTTCGGCTACCGCGGAAATCTGCAGTTCCTGTTCTCTCTGAAGGATCCGAACAAGTGGGACTCCGACGCTTCGAATGGTTTTGAATCGGACAACGACGGTTCAGGCACGGGCGCCCTTCCGTTCACATCCGCCGTGTGGTCGAACGTGACGGTCGTCGGTCCCCTCCGTGTGAATGGTGCCACACTTCCGGCCGGGAGCAACCATCAAGATGGCCTCCGTCTTCGGCGCAACACTCAACTGAAGATCGGAAACTCCGTCGTCATGGGCTTCCCGAATGGGGTGAACGTCCCGGACTCCGTCACGGGCGTGAATGCCGTGAACGGAAATCTGGTGCTCGCGTCGTCCAGCGTCCAGTCGTCCACAACGCCCCTGAAGGCGCACGCCAGCTTCAGCATGGCGAACTGGTTCAACGCTGCGGGCAGCGGCAACAGCGGTTCGACCGCCCGCGCCCCCATCGCGTTGAATCTCGTCGACCTGTCTGACCTGAACAACCCGGATCCGCGTCCGCAGCCGGCGTCGGAACTGGCCACCCTCGGGACCACCTTCGCAGCGCCCTTCAATGCCTCGTTCTTCACGAACGTGAGCTACCGTGGCGCCTTCGACCCGTCGAAGCTGCGCTCTGAGCAATGGGATTTTGGTTGGACCGAGTACAATCCGAACAAGCTCGTCAGCACACCGGTCACGAAAGTGGAGCTCGTATCGAACGAGGTTCCGAGCGATCTCGAACTTGCCCAGAACTTCCCGAATCCCTTCAATCCGAGCACGGTGATCCGATTCACGATGCCAGCATCGGAGACCGTGAATCTGAAGGTCTACGATCTCTTGGGCCGTGAGGTCGCAACGCTGGTAAACGATATCCTGCCGGTTGGACTGCATCAAGTCACGTTCGATGCGCGCGGGCTCTCCTCCGGCACGTATCTCTATGTGTTGCAGGCCGGTTCGCTCCGTCAGGTCAAGAGGATGACGCTTCTCAAGTAAGACCACCACATCTTCCGGGGGTTTGTTGGAGTCACCACCCCTTTGCTAAGAACATTTCCCCTCCGCTGCATCGGGGATCGCAGGGGCGCAAGTACCGTTCAGACGGGCTTGCGCCTTGTTTTTTTGTGCGCTACGCGCACGCCAGCGAGCGTCGTGCGTGTAGCCTATCATGTTGATTGGCAAGTGTTGTGGGCGGTCGCCTCAAATGATGCTCGAAGTTCTTCGGCTAACCCCGCGCGTAAGGAAATGGTAACCGTGAGGTAATAGCGCCGTAACGGCTCTTTTGTATGTTGTGTCCGGTTCAATCGGAGGAGCCAACCATGCGCATCGCCTATTTCAATGCGAATCTCCGCGTCGGTCAGGATGGCGTGACCCGTTGCGTCTACAAGATGATCGACGGTGCGCTGGAGCGGGGACACGAGGCGATTGCCATTACCTCGACGCTCCCCGAGCAGACACCAACCATCCCCATGTTCCGGGTTCCGTCGGTCGTCCTCCCGTTGCAGAAGAACTACCGGATCGCTCTTCCGGGGTACAGCGGTTTTGCGCGGCATCTGGAGGAGTTCAAGCCGGATGTGCTCCACATCAACAGCCCGTGCACGCTGGGTTTTGCCGCGGTGAAGTACGCCCATCATTTTAACGTTCCCGTCGTTGCAACCTACCACACGCACTTTCCGACGTATCCGCGGTACTACCGGCTCCAGCGATTCGAGGAACTCACTTGGCGGATCACACGGTCTCTTTACAATAGCGTCGACAGAACCTTTGTGCCGACGCGTCCGATCCTGGACGAGTTGCAGAGTCAGGCGGTCCAACGGCTGGAGTTTCTTCCCAACGGCGTCGATACGGAGCTCTTCTCTCCCGCCCGACGGTCGGAGGCCTGGCGCAAGAGGTTCGGAAACGGACACAAGCCCATCGTCCTGTTTGTCAGCCGGCTTGTCTGGGAGAAGGACCTGAGGGTTCTGGCGGAGGCCTATCGTCTCCTGCGGTCCCGCAACGCTGACTTTGAGATGGGTGTGGTCGGTGACGGCCACGCCCGGGCCGAGTTCGAAGCCATGATGCCGGGCGCACATTTCCTTGGATACCAATCCGGAACCACGCTGGCAGAGAGCTTCGCTTCCGCCGACATCTTTGCATTCCCCTCGACCACGGAGACATTTGGACTCGTCACACTCGAGGCGATGGCCTCCGGTCTCGTCCCTGTTGCCGCCAAGATGGGCGGGGCTGTCGGCCTCATCGAAGAGGGAGTCACGGGACTGTTCTCCGATCCATTCAGCGGCGCCAGTCTGGCGCACCAGGTCGAGTCCGTGTTGGACCATCCCACGTACCGAACAACCCTTGCCCGTCATGCTCACATCCATGCTCAGCGCTTCGATTGGAATGCTGTCCTCGGCCAACTCTTCGATTCGTATGCCGATGTCGTGGCAACGCACCGGCGTCGGGGATCGAGCCATCGCGCTGCCTGAACCGGTGGACCGTTCGCCCCGGCCTCCCGAGTCCGTTCGATCGGACCAGGCCCCGGCGCGTCCCTTCCGCATCGCACATATTTCCGACCCGCACCTCAGCAGGCAGTACTACCGCGAGCACATCAAGTCGCTGAAGATCGTGCTCCGCTCGGTCCTGGAGGAAGGGGTGGACCACATCGTGGTCAGCGGTGACATCGTCTCGACCGCCGACCCGGACGATTTCTATCTTGCACGCGAGATCTTCGCGAAGGCCGGTATTCTGGACGCGTCCAGGCTCACGGTGGTTCCGGGCAACCACGATATCTTCGGCGGACCGCACCGGGCTGTGGACGTGTTGAGTTTTCCCACGCACATCCGGTCGGTCGATTATCGAAGACATCATGTTCTTTTCCGCGAAGCATTTGCCGAAACATTCCAAGGAACTGTGACTTCCGGCGCCGCCGCGCCGTATCCGTTTATCAAACGCGTCGGTCCCTTTGCGCTCATCGGTCTGAACTCTATCCCTCCGTGGTCGCTCCGTTCCAATCTTCTCGGGACGAACGGCATCGTGGATGATCCTCAGATACACGCTCTGGTCGAGATGGCGAAGCGGGGAGCGTGGGAGGGAAGCGTGCCCGTGGTGGTGATGCACCATCACTTTAACGACCTGACAGACGATGCACCGTCGAATGGATTCTGGCAGCGTGTCGAGGCGCGGACCATGAGACTGCGCCGCCGCCGGCGCCTGACGCGCAACTTCCGCGAGATCGGCATCCGGTTCGTCCTGCACGGCCACATCCACCGGAATGAGATCTATGACGTTGGCGGGCTCACGATGCTCAACGGCGCGGGCGCGGTCTGCGACGATCCCGTCCGCCTGCTCAAGTACAATACCCTCGAATGGCAGGAAGGGCGTGTCGCCGCCGCCGTCCAGACACTCGACATTCCCTACCAGCAATCCACGGTAAATCTCTCCCTCCAACGATTTGGCCGGAAGCTTGACCTTCCGGTCTTGGCGTCTGGCGCATAGGAACAGTCCGTGCCAGTCCGTCCACTCTCGGCTTTCGCCGACCTCCGGCCCATCCCGGAGGACCTTCATGCCGCCATTCTGCGACTCGAGGAGGCACGTCCACCGGGTGTGGCCCGCCGTGCCGTGTTTGACCTGGACAACACCCTGCTCGTCGGCGACATTGGCGAGGCCGTGTTCGCGCACTTGCTGCTGGAGAAAGCGCCGGTGAAACTCACGTGGAGCGAGTACCGACGCATGATTGCGAGAGACCCCGCTTCCGCCTATGTCGCCCTGGTGGACGCCATGCGCGGCCTTGAGGTCAGCGCCGTCCTTCGGTCGACGTTGAAAGTGATCACCACATCGCTGCGTGAACTTACGGTGGAGGGTGCTCTCGTACCGGTTCCCCGTCCTCATCCCGTCATGCGTTCCGTGGTCGTTCTGCTGCAAAATCTGGGCTATGCTGTACACGTGATCACGGCCAGCAACCAGATCTCAGCCCGTATCGTCTGCGCCGAACTGCTGGGCATTCCGGAAGAACACGTCCACGGAATGCGATCCGTGATCGAAGGCGAAACGATGTCCGACCGGATTCTCGAGCCGCTCCCCGTGGGAGCCGGCAAGCGGGAAGTCTACCGAACCTTCGTGGGCACGGACGCACCCTTCATCGTCGGCGGGGACAGCCCGCTGGACATCCCGCTCCTGGATCTTGTGCGGCCGCAGGGACTCGTGCTTTGGGTTGTAGAAGATCGGAGCGCATTCTAATTGATGAAGTCCCTCGTGGGCGGGTCGAGGTCCTTCACGTATGTTCACCGCCCGCCGAAGGGGGGCGGTCAGCCCGCGTTGGCTGTCGCGTAGACGTCGGTCACCGCAGGAGCATTGCCGACCGGACCTCCGGCGTGAAATGGATGACCGTGCCGTGGGCTGTCCGGACGACCTCGCAGAGATGAGTGGGAGAAGAAGGCAACACGCGGCGCAGGGGAAAGGGGAGATGGAGTGTCACGCCGGCGGGACCGTTCCCGAAAAAGAACGAAGGTTCAAACTCAAAATGGATGTCACCGTTGGATTCGACCAGCATACGAAGGTCGAACTTCCCAAACCGCGTCGGCAGTGCCTCGATCGTCATGGCTGGATCCCTTCCTTCGAAGAGAGGTCCGGCCCCCGCTAAAAGATGCAGCGCTTCCCCCCGATCATCCACCAGACAATCCCGGAGAAAAAGGACTATCTCTGCCGCCGCCCAGCCATGGTGTCCGTCGCCCATCGAACCGCCTCCGGTTCTGGGATGGATCGCTTCCGGAAGAGAATACGGAGGCCCGCTTTGACGCAGGATCGTCCATGCGGTCTCCCAGGCGCGGTCGACATCCCCCATCCACAATTCCGCGTGGGCGATCTGAAGCGTGAGATAGGGATTGTAGCCGGAGTGGATGAAGGGATGGAGGAATCCCCCCGCCCGCACGTAGCGATCCTTCAGACCCCGGACGGTCGCGCGGAACGCATCCTCGGCGATCGCCTCCACTCTGAGCGGATAGACGCCGGCCACCGAACCGATGGCGCTTTCGTCGAAATCACGGGACGGCGTGGCAGGTACCAGTGGCGTGCCGAGCCGTCGTTCAACCTCGTGGAGAGAAGCGCGAAGATCATCCGCCATCGCATCGGCTTCCCGCTTCCAGTCGGCGGCGTCCGACGTTTTCCGGCAGTCGGCGGCGATCGCGGAAAGCTCGCGAAGGCCGGCGAGAGAGAACAGCGAGTCCCAGTAGTACTGATCGACAGTTCCCAAGTGCTCCGCGCTGAGGCTCCGTGGCATGAGGCCTTCATGCGTTGTGGAGGTGCGACGAGACCTGCGGCGCTGCTCCGTGATCCATGTGCCGGCACGCCGAAGCGACGGATACAAGGATCGAAGCCACAGACTCGACCGTGTCAACTCGAAATGTCGCCGCACCAGCCAGAGGACTGCTCCGTTGGAATCCCACTCGCCATCCGGTCCGCGATAGAATCCGTCCGACGTCTGTCCACGGCGGAATCCATTGATCACCGCCCGCACCCGGTCGTGAAATCCCAGCACGTCGAGCGCGCGGCACATCGTGGCGGCGTCGCGATACCACATGTGATGGTACAGGAACGGCCCCGGCGTGATCATGTCCTTGTCGTGCAGCTGGAGGAGGGCGAGTCGATTCGCGTCCAGCATCCGTTGAAGATCCTCGTGCGGCAATTGAAGCCGTGCGCCGGCTGACAGCTCCGGAGCCCAGGTGGCCTTGTGTCTCTGGAGTCGTTGATCGTACGAGACCCTCCACGTCCGGCGCGCAGACACTGAGCGCAGCGACCGTTCGGTCCCGAGGGCCACGCTGGAATGGACCGTGCGACTCTGTCCCGGAGCCAGGTCCAAGTCAAACAGTGCGCAGCCATGGGCCAACCCCGTGGAACACGTCTCGGACGAAAGGTGAACGGGATCCGATCGCAGGGCGGCATCCGGGCCATGACCGCGGCGAAGCAATTCGGCGAGATCGCCGCGATCGGCATTGGACAGAAGGACGGCGTCAGGTTCCTCCGCCAGCACGAGGCCAAGCATGCCGTTCACCACGAGAAAGCGTCGTCCGTCGATCGCCATGCGTTCGATCGGTGCCACGCCCTCCGGATTGAAGGGCCTGATGGCGAGCGCGAGCGTGGCCCGCTGGTGTTCCTGGCGTACGTTCCTGACAACGACCTTCTGAAAGAGAACATCGACGTGATGGTTGGTCGTCCCGACGAAATGCTCCTGCATGATCTCGAACCCATGTGCGCTGTGTGCCGTGCGAAGCGTCGGCGCCGACGTATCGAGATCCTGCTGGGGCGGGGCCTCGCGCGACGGGAAATAGGCTCCCGCATCCGTGAAGAGCCACGTGTCGACGGACCACTCCCTCGGAAGCGGCGTGGCAAGTCCGTGTCGGTCGACGATGGCTTCATGGGGGCCGTGTGGACCACCCAGCAATGTCCAATTGCGATGCGTGATGTTGACGAAGATCGGATTGTGCGACCGCGCGGTGTACGCCGGGTCGTCGGGATCCAATTGGCGATGGACCCAGACTGGATAGGTCCAGTTCCTTCGCATCTGGAAGACGGCGAAATTGAGGAGTCCGCGGACGATGACGGGTGCGCTGAGTTGAAACAACTCGCTGGGAAATCCGCGGCCGCCGACATCGCTCAGATCGCTCGCGATGGCGAATTGGCGGAGGGTACTCTCTGGCAGCCGGAGTTGGCGAAGCGCCTGCTCGAGGATGTAGGAACTAAGGGCCATGGTCGGGTGTCAATATAGCACCGAGGAGAGTTGAAACGCCCGTGAAATATGGCCTCTGAGCGCTTAACGATTCCGTAACATTGGCATAACATCGACCTCATGGGTCTTTGGTAAGTTTGTAGCGTCAATGTTGTTCATTCTCCACGAGACGACAGTAATGAAGTTGACCCTCACTTCGCTCCTCCTGGTCACCGCCGCAGCCCTCCCGTCGGACCAAACCCTGACAGTGAAGGGTTCGGATACCATGGTCATTCTGGTGCAGCAGTGGGCGGAAAAATACATGGGTGCGAACAAAGGAGCGGTTATCCAGGTGACCGGGGGCGGGTCAGGCACCGGGATTTCGGCCCTTATCAACGGCACGACTGACATCTGTGCATCTTCACGGCCCATGAAGCCGTCCGAAATCCAGAAGATCCGCGACAAGTTCGGTCGCGGTGCCGTTGAGATTAAGGTCGCGAAAGACGGGATCGCCCTGTATGTGAACGAGAAGAATCCGGTGAAGGACATCAGCGTCGAACAGATCCGCCAGATCTACACGGGCAAGATCACCAATTGGAAGCAGGTGGGTGGTTCTGACGCGAAAATCATCCTCTACGGGCGGGAGAACAATTCCGGCACCTATGCCTACTTCAAGGAGGAGGTGCTCTTGAATGCCGATTTCGCCGCGCAAACACAGAGTCTGCCGGGAACCGCGGGCGTCGTCAATACTATCTCGCGCGACGTCAACGGTATCGGCTACGGCGGGTCCGCGTACGGTAAGGGCATTCGGGAACTGAGCGTGCGGAAAGACGCGAATTCCCCAGCGCTGACCCCGACACTCAAGAACATTATGTCGGGCAATTATCCGATTACGCGGTTTCTCTTTTTCTATACGCGCACCCGGCCCGAAGGGGCCATGAAGGGTTTCATCGATTACGCCCTTGGCGCCGAGGGACAAAAGCTGGTGGCGGACGTTGGATATTTCCCACTGCGCTGAACGCATCCAGGTACGAACGACAATGACAACCTCCTCCATCCACATTCAGAACCGTGTGTCGTTGGATTTCACGCACGAGGATCTGCGTCCGATGTCGAAGGCCGAGTTCCAGGCCGTCGTGACCATGCTGGCGGCCGCGCTCGTCCTGTATGTGACTATCATGAGCGTTTTCGTTCCATAGTCCTGAATCCAAAATGAGATCCAAGGAGACCGTTCCGGCGATCACCTGTGCCTAAGCAGTACCTGGAAGACGGCCGTCGAATCACCTGCGATCCTCGATCCCGCCAACACCCGCGACCAGCGGGTCTCTTCCGACCAGCCACGTATCAATCCGATACAGTTGTTGCGATGATCATTGGTCCGTACTGGACCGTAGGAGGGACAATGATTCGTTGTCGATTTGCGCTCATGCTGACCGGATTGCTCTCGGTCGGCGTCATGGCGCAAGAAGACAGTACTGTTGCCGCGCTGCGTGAACAACTCGAGCAGATGCGGGGGGAAATGGAGGGGTTCCGGGAGATGTTTGCGGAGGTCAGCAATACCGTCGAAGCTTTGAAAAAGCTGAGGTTTTCGGGCTACTTGCAGGCACAGTTCCAGTCGGCTGACGCGGCCGGCATCGCATCATACGCCGGAGGCAGTTTCCCGGCGGCAACGGCCACACGGTTCTCCGTCCGTCGCGGACGTCTCAAGGCCCAGTATACCAACGATTTCACGCTCTCGCAATACGTGCTGCAGGTCGACGTGACGCAGGGGGGCGTGGGGATCAAAGATGCGTACGTCTCGATCAAGGATCCCTGGACACGATTCGTCGGCGTGACGGCCGGCGTCTTCGACCGTCCGTTTGGGTTTGAGATCTCGTATTCCTCGAGCTTGCGCGAAAATCCAGAGCGGACGCGGCTCTCCCAAACCCTGTTCCCCGGCGAACGTGAGCTCGGCGCCAAGATCGAAGTCCTGCCTTCGGAAATATTGTTCGAAGGCGAGTGGCTGAGCTACTTCAACCTTCGGTCAGGATTCTTCAACGGCACTGGTCCAACGGCGAACGAGAACGACAATCGGAAGGACTTCATCGGCCGCTTGGGGGTCGAGATCCCGCTCTCGGACCTCAATCTGGCCCTCGACGGCGGCGTGTCGTTGTATCGCGGGTCCGCTCGGGCAAATTCCAAGAAGATCTACACGGTCAATGACGCGAGCCGTATGTTCGTCGTGGATTCGACGGCGTCCAATCTGGGGACATCCTACGGCCGGGACTACATCGGCGCCGACGTCCAGGTGTACTATGATCTGCCGGTGCTGGGAGGCGTTTCGCTCCGGGCGGAATACATCCGGGGAACTCAGCCGTCGACGTCCACGGACAATAAAGTGTATACCTCCACGACGAGCGACCTCTATCGTCGGGAGCTTCGTGGATTCTACGTGAACATCATCCAAAACATCGGAGTGGAGCACCAGGTCGTTATCCGGTACGACGAGTTCGACCCGAACACACAGGTGGCGGGCGCGAATATCGGCGCCTCGGCGACCGCGCGCCTGACGGAAGCCGATATCAAGTACACCACCCTCGGGGTCGGGTACATTCACCATTGGGACGACAACGTGAAGATCGTGTTCTACTATGACATGGTGACGAACGAATCGGTCAACCCCGCCGCCACCGGCTCGCTCGCCGCTTTCAAGGGCGACGTGAAGGACAACGTCTTCACGTTCCGCACCCAATTCCGATTCTGACACTGACTCGACGAAGGAAACCACCAATGCGCTCACTGCGATGGATGTTGCTGACGACGGCTCTGTTCGCCACGGCCGTGGCTCAGAAGAATGACGTTCTGACCGTCAAAGGCTCCGACACGATGGTCCTGCTGGCCCAACGGTGGGCGGAGGTCTACATGTCCAAGAACCCCAATGTGACCCTCCAGGTGACAGGCGGGGGCTCTGGCACAGGCATCTCGGCGCTGATCAACGGCACAACGGACATCTGCAACGCCTCGCGACCGATGAAGCCATCCGAGAAACAGAAGCTGAAACAACGCTTCAATTCGCTCGGAGTGGAGATCAAGGCAGCGAAGGATGGCCTGTCGGTGTACGTGAACGAGACGAATCCCGTGAGGGAATTGACTCTCGAACAGGTTCGACGAATCTACGTGGGCGAGATCTCGAACTGGAAAGAGGTGGGCGGACACGAGGGGCGCATCATCCTCTACAGTCGAGAGAACAATTCCGGCACGTACGTCTATTTCAAGGACAACATCCTGGGCGGGGAGGACTACGCTCCCAACACCCAGAGCCTACCCGGTACGGCCGCCGTGGTGAATGCGGTGTCCAAGGACAAGAATGGCATCGGCTACGGAGGTGCGGCCTACGGGAAGGGCATTCGTGAACTTTCCCTGAAGGTGGACGCCGGCTCACCGGCCTACGCACCCACTCCGGAGAACGTGCGCACAGGTGTCTATCCCATCACTCGGTTTCTCTTCATGTACGTCCGTTCCCGTCCAACGGGCGCCATGAAAACGTACATCGATTGGATCTTGAGCGACGAAGGCCAATCGGTGGTCGAGAGCGTCGGATATTTTCCGTTGCGATAGTCACGGCGGAATCCCCCTCAAGGTCCGAACCCCGAGCGCGCCATGAGATCAGACGATCTCTTCCGAAAGAAGCTCCGCATCGGCGAGTTCATTGCCGAAAAGACCATCACCCTGACGGCGTTCCTGTCGTTTGCGATGATCATCCTCATCTTTGTGTTCGTGTTCCGCGAGTCACTCCCTCTGTTCACGAGTGGCGGGCCGGAGGCCTCCGTCGTGCCTCAACAAGAAGAGATGGAAACGTATGGGGAGGAGGCGCTCGGTGAGGCTTCAAAGGTACGCGCCGAGGAAGAGCGTGTTCGTCGGAGCAGTTCCGTCGAGAATGCGGAAGGAGATGCGACCCTGTCCAATCTCCTGGGCCCGGACTGGCAGCCAGTGTCCGAAAATCCGAAGTACGGCCTTCTGCCATTGTTCGTCGGCAGCTTCAAGGTGTCGTTCATCGCCATCCTCCTTGCGGCCCCGATCGCGATCCTGGCCGCGCTCTTCACCTCGACCTTCGCCAGTCGGCGATGGAAAGAGTTCCTGAAGCCGGCCATCGAGATCCTGGCTGGATTTCCGTCCGTCGTCATCGGATTCTTTGCGTTGACCGTCCTCGCGTCACTGGTGCAGAATGTCTTCGGGTCGATGTACCGGCTGAACGCATTCGTCGGCGGACTGGCGCTCTCTCTCGCGGTCATCCCGATCGTGTACA